>JBDNID010000156.1:0-8333 GCA_041688475.1 Aquiluna sp. | reverse complement strand
GTCGGCCCCGGCCTTTTCGCTCTCACGGTAAAGCTGAATTGCATGGGCAGTCTCATTAGAACCGCCGCCGGTGATAATTTTTGCTCGGCCAGCCGAAACAGCCTTCCCCACCTCTACCAACTTGATTTTCTCCGGGTCGGTCAAGGTTGATGTTTCACCCGTGGTGCCAGTAACCACGATGCCATCCGCGCCATTGGATATTACATAGTCCATGTGACGCTCAGTGGCATCCCAGTCCACCTCCCCTTCGGGGGTCATGGGTGTTACAAGCGCCACCAGCACCTGGCCAAATATGTCTTTTTGAAGCTGAGTCATCCGATTAGCCTACTCAACTCCTTAGTGGTTTGAACTTAGGAGTAGGGTCGTAAGCTATGCGGTTACTGAAACAAAAATCAAATCCTTGGGCCCCGCTGTAATTATTAGGAACTTGGTCGCCGGGTTGACGGTGGCAGTTGTGGCACTTCCCCTCGCTCTAGCTATTGGCATTGGGTCCGGGCTTGGCGGTTGCGGTTCTCGCGGGTCTCGAGAGCCCTTTGAGCGCAAAAATATCGGACCGAATGGCACGGTCTGGGGAACACAACCCAAACCCTGATCTATTCGAGCAAGGAGTGGCGAACCTGGTTGTGCCATTTTTCGTCGGAGTCCCGGCCACCGCCGCACTTGCCAGAACTGCGGTCAATGTGCGAGCCGGAGCGACCTCTAGAATCTCCGCGATTAGTCACGGCATATTCTTATTTCTATTCGTACTGCTGGTCTCCGATTGGATTGCCCAAATTCCATTATCAGCACTCAGGGGAGTGCTGATAGCAACCACATGGCACATGATCAAGATTGAAGAGCTAAAGTTCACGGCTAAAAGATCGACCTTAGATGCCATAGTGCTATTCACAACTATCACAGCGACCGTGTTTTTGGACCTTATAAGCGCGTTAGCTATCGGCTTGGTGATTTATTTAGCCCTGAAGAACACCAAGCTCTCAAAGCATAAAATCCAAATCGATGAGCAAGAAACCCTTGGCGACTGATTAGCCTAAGGAGCTACTCGGCCATTTTCGTTAAAAGACTCATAGCTAAGAGGCATGAGCTCGGCCCAAGCGTCTTCCATCTTCTCCGCACACATTTCAATCTCGCGCTGGGGGTAAGAGGGGAAATGGGTTCCCTCGCGCTTGGTGCGCAGGGATAAAAAGTTCATCAGCGAACGAGCATTCATTGTGACGTACATGCTCGAATATATATTCACTGGCAAGACGATCCTGGCCACCTCTCGGGCAACCCCGGCCACTAGCATCCTCTGATAAGACTCGTAGGCGGCTCGTGTAACTGACATGGTCTCTTGGGTCACCAGGGCGGCTTGCTCAGCTGTGCCGTCTTCAAAGTCATAAGCACCCGGCTTTCCCACCTGAATCAGCTTTCGCTCGGGGCCTGGAATATAAAACACCGGCTGCAGCTCGCGGTAGCGACCGGATTCCTCGTTGTAGCTAGCGATGCGATGCCTCATGAACTCACGGAAAACAAAAATTGGGGCCTGCACATAGAAAGTCATTGCGTTGTGTTCAAAAGGAGAGCCATGACGATCGCGCATCAGGTAATTAATCAGACCTTTATCGCGCTTTTGCACCTCGATATCGGCCTCGCGCGCGGTCTCTAAAGTCAATTCACCCATGGTAGAAACACGGGCCGCAAATAGCACATCGGCATCTCTAGCGCTTGAGCGAACTAGTTCAACGGTCACATCGGATCTAAATATAATGTCAGTCACGAACAAGAGCTTAAGCTAGCGCGAAAGTAAAAAAGCGCAACACACCGATTTCTCTAAAGCAAATCAAATAACCTTTTCAAATGGGACCTGATGCAACGCTTATTTGGGCCGGTTCGCTTTTTGCAATTGCAATTGCAATCGGAACGGCCTTTAGGTTCCTCTCTGGAAGAGGACACCGCGTTAAGACTTCAGAGTGCATAGACCTAAGCAGACTCAAAGTCAGCAAAAACGGGGTGCTGGTAAGCGAGTTCGGTAAGAAGGCCACACTGGTGCAATTCTCAACCGAGTACTGCGGTCAATGCCCCGGGGTCAGAAGGTCGCTCTCCCAATTAGAATATCGTCACGGATCACTCCTGTACATAGATGTTGACATTACCGACCGACTGGACTTAGCAGCCCATTTTTCAATCAGCCAAACTCCAACCGTTTTTATTCTTGACGGACTAGGCGAAATAAAGTTCCGCATTGGCGGAGTACCGAAATATGCAATTATTCGAGCCGAGCTTGAAAAACTAGGAGCATTATGACCGAGCTAAAAAGAATCGATCCACGCGGCCCGCGCTTTGGGGCGGCAATCACATCCGTTTTCGCAATCATTGCGTTCGGCTTTAGCCTGGATAATTGGGTCTACGCATGGCTAATTCTGTGGGTGCTATTTGCTCTCTTCGCGCTGAGCGTGTTCGGAAAAAACATCACCCACCCCTATTCGTACTTATTTCAAAAATTCGTCCGACCGAGACTTGCGGCCCCGGCCGAACTTGAGGATCCACGCCCCCCACACTTTGCTCAGCAGGTTGGATTGAGCTTTGCAGTCTTCGGGGTCATTTCGGGCTTCTTTTGGCCACTCGGGGTCACGATTGCAGCCGCATTCATATTCCTAGCGGCGTTCCTAAATGCATTTTTTGGGCTGTGCCTGGGCTGCCAGATGTACTTGGGACTAAGACGGATTGGTCTGCTTCGCCAATAAAATGGCGTGCCGCATTGATGATCGAGCGCGCTTTCTATCCCCCGAAGCGTCATAGCCCTCCGATAACCTGACCCAGTTCTCCCAGTTCTCGGGATCGGCTTCCGCAATTGCTTTGGCGCCCTCAAAGGCAATTAGCGCGCTTTGCTTCACTGCCTTGCCGGAAGGTCGGAGCTCGACCACAAGCTCTGGCACGCCAGCCTTGCGGGCCCTAAGTACCAAGTCCTGGGCTGCTATCCCAAAGCGCAGTTCCATAAAAAGCGACCAGATCCCAAGAATCGGGAAAACCAGAATGAGAAGCCCCATTAGCTTGGCGATCCAGTTCGGATCGGCAATCAGAACAACTCCACGACTACCGAGCAGAACCATGTAGGCGATGGTTAAAAGACTCATGATGAGGACGCAGATTTATGTGCCCATAAAGCTAAACGACCTTATCTAGGCCAACATGGAGACCAATAGCTGATACAGCGAATTCAATTGCAAGACGAATCCCATTTGAATAAGCCTCAAGTGAAGAGACTTCATGGGAGATGCTCAGCACCTCAGATTCGCCACTCAAAAGGACTTCCTGCTTGGCACTGACGCCCTGAATCCTGATCGAGTGAATCGGAATGCCAGCGAAGACCTCACCGCGAGCTTTTTGATCAACCCCGGTCAAAAGCGGTTGCACCATGCCCGATCTGGCCTTAGAGATGACTTCCGCGGTTCGAACCGCGGTGCCAGAAGGAGAGTCAATCTTGCCGGCGTGGTGAGCCTCAATAATTTCGATTGAGTCAAAATACCTAGCAGCCTGGGCTGCGAAGCTCTGAGCGAGCATCGAGCCAATTGAAAAATTAGGAATCACCAAAACACCCGCTTTGGGGTGCAAGTCCAAAAGGCGCTCTAAGCCCAGCAACTTACCCTGATTCCAACCCGAGGTGCCTACCACTATCTTCTGATCGTGTTCAATGGCAAATTCCACCATCTTCGGACTCACATCCGGCAGCGTGAAATCTACGATGACATCGGCACCGATCATGTCGGATATATCCGACTGGGAGTTGAGTTTTGCAAACATAGAAAGATTCGACGCGTCGTTCACTAGTTCCTGAGTCAAGGTACCGATTCGACCACTAGCACCCAAAATAGCAACACTTATCATGCTCAAAACCCTATCAACTGTGAGCTGAAAGCAGGCCTAGATCTGGACCTACTGCAACTAAGGACCTGGAACCCGAAGCAATTCGCTGGGCAACCCTTTGAACATCGGCCAACGTCACGGTGCTAAAACGCTCCATGATTTCCGATGTGGAAAGGTACTCCCCCGAACCAATCTCGGCAGATAGCAGGCGGTTCATGCGGGCCATGGAGCTTTCATAACGCAGCGCCAGCCCCCCGGTTAGATTTCCCATGGCCAAATCAAGCTCAGCGTTTGTGACACCTTTTTGAACAACATCCTCGAAAATTTCACGCATTAATAGCGTTACTTTTTCGGCGTTCTCAGGAGCGGTGCCCGCGTAAATGCCAAAGTATCCAGCGTCAGAATAACCCTGCTGATATGAGTAGGTCGAGTACGCCAGACCGCGCTTTTCACGGATTTCCTGATACAACCTAGAGCTCATTCCACCGCCCAAAATGGTGTTCATGATTCCCACCGCGTAGCGGTCTGGGTCCATCCCGTGGATGCTCTGGAAACCTAAAATCACGTTGGCCTGTGCCACATCTTTTTCTAAAATCCTAAAAGGCTCAGCAGCGCTCAGGGTGGCTGGAACTGGAGATCTTCTCTGAGTCGGGTGACTGACACCGGATAGCCAACCGACCTTGCCTAATTCTTTTTGTACCAGTTTGAGAACTTCCGCGTGAGCGACCCCACCGGCAACGGTAATCACAAGGTTTTCGGGGATGTAGTGCTTTTTATAGTGGTTGTAAACCGCTTGACGGCCCACCTCATTGATGGTTTTCTCGGTTCCACCAATTGGCCTACCGAGTTCGTGGTTTGGCATCAAAGCCTCGGCCAAATTCTCGTGTGCAACATCCTCTGGGTCGTCCTCGTTCATCGCGAGTTCTTCGAGAATGACGGTGCGTTCTAAGTTGAAATCCGCTTCGTCAATTCTGGCCGAGGTAAACATGTCCAGCAATACATCAAGCCCCAACCCTAAGGCGGAGTTCGACACCCGAGCGTAATAGCTCGTGTATTCCTTCGCAGTTGCGGCATTAGAGGATCCACCAACCGAATCAAAAGCTATTGAGATGTCAAGTGGCGACCTTGATGGTGTTCCTTTGAACAATAAGTGTTCTAAAAAGTGAGTGGAGCCGAAGTGACCCCCAGTTTCATCCCTCGAGCCAACCGCCACTGAAACGGCAACTGCTACAGAAGGTGCACCGGGAATCTCTTCAGTTAAAACGCGAACACCGCTGGGCAGCACCGTGCGATTAACACGGGCTGCCTCAGCGGTGAACTCGATTGAATCTCTTAGTGAAAAAAGCAAACTACTCGCTTGCTCCTTCGGCACCATCTTCAACAACTGGAGAAAGCGATAGCTTTCCGCGGTCATCTACTTTGGTGATTTCAACCTGTAGCTTCTGGCCAACTTCGAGAATGTCTTCGACGTTCTCAACGCGCTTGCCGCCTGAAATCTTCTTCAGTTCGGACACGTGCAGTAGGCCATCCTTACCAGGCATCAGCGATATAAACGCACCGAAGGTAGCTAGCTTCACAACGGTACCTAGGAAACGCTCGCCAATCTCAGGAACGTGTGGGTTTGCAATTGCGTTGATGGCAGCTCTTGCTGCATCAGCACTCTCGCCATTGGTCGCGCCAATGTAGACGTTTCCGTCATCTTCAATTGAAATGTCGGCCCCAGTCTCGTCCTGAATCTGATTGATCATCTTGCCCTTTGGCCCGATGACCTCGCCGATCTTGTCAATCGGGATTTTGACTGCAATCACTCTTGGTGCGTACTTCGAAAGCTCATCTGGCTCTTCGATAGCTTCGAGCATCACATCGAGGATGTGATTACGAGCGTCTCTGGCCTGGTTGAGCGCACTAGCCAAAACCGAAGCTGGAATTCCATCCAACTTGGTGTCTAACTGAATGGCTGTGATGAAATTACGAGTTCCAGCAACCTTGAAGTCCATGTCCCCGAGTGCATCTTCTGCACCCAGGATGTCTGTCAAAGCGGCATATTGGATCTTGCCATCAATAGTGTCTGAGATCAGACCCATTGCTATACCGGCAACTGGAGCGCGAAGCGGCACACCAGCGTTTAGTAGAGACAGGGTTGAGGCACAAACCGAACCCATTGAGGTTGATCCATTTGAGCTCAGCGCCTCGGAAACCTGACGAATCGCATAAGGGAATTCCTCACGAGATGGTAGAACCGGAGCTAGCGCGCGCTCAGCCAATGCACCGTGACCAATTTCACGACGCTTTGGAGTGCCCACGCGGCCAGTTTCACCAGTCGAGTAAGGAGGGAAGTTGTAGTGGTGCATGTAGCGCTTTGACTTTTCCGGGGTCAAGGCATCTAGCTGTTGCTCCATCTTGAGCATGTTCAAGGTGGTGACACCAAGAATCTGAGTCTCGCCGCGCTGGAAGATAGCCGAACCGTGGGTGCGAGGAATAACAGCCACCTCTGCATCTACTGCGCGAATGTCAGTTAGACCGCGGCCATCAATTCTGATGCCCTCTTTCAAGACCCGGTCACGCATTACCTTTTTGGTAGCTGACTTATATGCACCGGAGAACTGAGACATCTGCTCTTCGGTCAAGGCGGTAGCAACGTCTAGCTTGACCTTTGCCTTGAGTGCATCGTCTGCATCTTGGCGGGCCTGCTTGTCGGCAATCTGGTAAACGGTTGCAAGCTCTGCACCAGCAGATTTCACAACAGCAGCCAATACCTATTCGGTGTAGGGCAAGAACACTGGGTACTCACCGGTTGGCTTTGCAGCCTGCTTGGCCAAATCACTCTGCGCGCGAACCAATTCCTTGATGAAAGGTTTTGCAGCCTCAAGACCCTGGGAGACAACTTCTTCGGTTGGTGCTAGAGCGCCGCCGGCGATTAGGTCCCAACTCACGTCGGTAGCCTCTGCCTCAACCATCATGATGGCAACATCTTCTTTGCCGTTCTCAACTACAACGCGGCCAGCCACAACCATGTCAAACACGGCACCAGCAAGCTGCGAGTACTTGGGGAATGCAACCCATTGACCATCGATCAGAGCGACACGAACGCCGGCAACCGGGCCGGAGAATGGCAAGCCAGCTAGCTGGGTTGACATTGAAGCTGCGTTGATAGCAACTACGTCGTAAAGCTCGTCTGGCTCAATAGACATGACGGTCACAACAACCTGAATTTCGTTTCTAAGACCATCAACAAATGATGGGCGAAGTGGTCGGTCAATCAATCTGCAAGCAAGAATTGCCGCGGTTGATGGACGACCCTCACGACGGAAGAACGAGCCTGGGATCTTGCCCTCGGCATACATTCGCTCTTCTACATCGATTGTTAGTGGGAAAAAGTCAAAGTTATCCTTTGGGTGCTTCGATGCCGTTGTCGCAGAAAGCAACATGGTCTCTTCGTCAATGTAAACAGCGGCAGCTCCTGCTGCTTGCTGAGCCAAACGGCCAGTCTCGAAGCGAATTACGCGCTTGCCGAACTTGCCATTGTCAATAATCGCTTCTGCGAATTTAATCTCTGGGCCTTCCATAGCCCCTCCTCTTTATTTTTCGCACGCAAAGACCCACAAGGCAATTCGCATTGTTTTGCTGCGCGCTGGAGGCGAGTGATTACTCGCAAATGAATTACCGGGCCGTCAGTAAAACCAATTGGGGACATTGACCCAATAAATTCCACCGAAGACCCGCCATCGGATACTCCTAGGACAAAGTCTAACGACTAGGTAACGAAATGGCTAGGAGGCGAGGTACCTCAGATTCTGCCGAGGGCCAATCCTGACAAAGTGACCAGCTAGCTTTCAGCTAATGTCGTGCAACTTGTGCTCCAAGTTTTGTGGTCTTCCTGAGGTAAGAGTCTTTCAGCGTCCACGCCCGTTATCGCCAAAGTTGAGGTCAGGTGCTCCTAAAAATTTACTCGGGCGGGTAGGCGGTGCAGCGGATGGCCGGCATCGACCAACAGACTGCAGAGGGCGCCGATTTCAGGTGGCGCTGTGCCTGGCCCGCCGGCCAGTTCGACATCGACATCAGATCCATCGAAGCGCCGAATCGTATAGCGCCAGGTCGCTCCAAGATATCGCCGCGCGGTAACAACGTCGCGGCCTCCATCCTCAATAAGAGTCAAGTCGTGCGGCCTAGCCATCAGCACGAACTCTGGTGAGTCGGGATCGGGCAGGAATGACGCCTCACCCAAAAAAGTCGCCACGAAACGGTCGCTGGGACGCTCGAACAGCTCTTCTGGTGCACCAATCTGGTGTATCTGGCCGCCCGACATCACTGCCACACGGTCGCCCAATGCAAGCGCCTCCTCGCGATCGTGGGTGACAAGAACTGCGGCTGCATTGCGGCTGCGGAGAGCTTTGATAACGTCTGCACGCACCTCTTCGCGGAGCGATGGGTCCAGGCCAGCGAAGGGTTCGTCCAAAAGCACCACCGCCGGATTTGGAGCAAGAGCT
>JBDNID010000155.1:0-1302 GCA_041688475.1 Aquiluna sp. | reverse complement strand
TTTAGGTTCTCAGTTAGCTGCTCCTGAGAAAAACTTGCCTTGCCAATGATGAAGTGAAGGTTTGACTGCTTGTCGATGCGGAAGTCAATTCGACCTCCCTTGATTGCGGTAACTGCCTTAGCGGTGTCCATGGTCACGGTTCCGGTCTTTGGGTTTGGCATTAGGTTTCGCGGACCCAAAACTTTACCTAAGCGACCGACCTTGCCCATTAGATCCGGGGTTGCAACTGCTGAATCGAAATCGACCCAACCGGCTTCAACCTTGGCAATCAACTCATCGCCACCAACCTCATCGGCCCCTGCTTCGCGAGCCGCATCTGCTGCGGCTCCGGTTGCAAAAACGATAACGCGAGCAACTTTTCCAGTTCCGTGTGGCAATGAAACTGTGCCACGAATCATCTGGTCCGCCTTGCGAGGGTCAACCCCCAGCTTCAGAGCGACTTCAATCGTCGAGTTGGTCTTTTTGCCTGCGGTGTCAATCGCCAATGCTGCCGACTCTTCTGGAGAGTAAAGCTTGCCTTCGACTAGTTTTGCTTTTGCTTCTAAATAAGCTCTTGAGCGCTTTGCCATGCTGATATTCCTTAATTGGTCACAGTTGTGGTGTCCGGGTCAGCGCGACCCATCCCACGACTATTTGGTTAGTTTTTGCTTTGGATTTACAGATCTACTGTTACGCCCATGGAGCGAGCGGTTCCGGCAATGATCTTTGCTGCCTGGTTGACGTCGTTCGCGTTCAGGTCTGACATCTTCATTTCAGCAATCTTCATGACCTGATCCTTGGTCAGGTGCGCAACCTTTACGGTGTGCGGGGTGCCCGAGCCTTTTGGAACTCCGGCTGCCTTTTTGATGAGCTCGGCAGCTGGTGGGGTCTTGAGAATGAATGTGAAACTACGGTCGTCATACACGGTGATCTCAACCGGAACAACATTGCCACGCTGGTCAGCGGTGGCTGCGTTGTACTGGGTGCAGAACTCCATGATATTCACACCGTGCTGACCTAGTGCAGGTCCAATTGGTGGTGCCGGGTTAGCAGCGCCAGCCTGGATCTGAAGCTTGATCAGAGCTGTGATTTTCTTCTTGGGTGCCATTTTTTTCTTTCTTTGTGGGTTAGTTCAGTGGGCCGACCTGGTCAAAGGACAGCTCCACTGGAGTCTCACGCTCGAATAGTGAAACCAGTACGGTGACCTTGCCAGACTCTGGCTTGATCTCCGAGATGGTGCCTGGAAGACCAGCGAATGAGCCATCTTTGATAAGGATAGATTCGCCGACCGAGAAATCAATTTTGATAGGAATGCTCTTGCCC
>JBDNID010000154.1:0-3784 GCA_041688475.1 Aquiluna sp. | reverse complement strand
TTATTGTTGTGTTGGGCCTTGGTGGTCTGCGAGTCGCAACCGGGGAGACCTCCATAGCCTCGCTCGTGACCTTCGTAGTTCTTTTATTCTTCATGGTTGGCCCACTAATCAGCACCTTCGGTGCTTACACCTCGGTGATGAGCGCCCTCGGCGCACTGGCCCGAATCCAGGAAATCATGATCCTGGATGAAGAAGAAGTCGGAGAATCCCAAAGCCTTCGAGAGGCAAAAAATAAGACCGCTTTGGAATTTAAGAACGTTGACTTTCACTACCAACCCGAAGCGGGAGAGGAGCCAAAGGCGATTCTCGAAAACGTCAGCTTGGAGATCCCGCGCGGTACAAGAGTTGCTCTGGTAGGTCCCTCCGGTGCCGGTAAGTCCACCATCTTCTCGCTTATTGAGCGCTTTTACGAGCCAACGGGAGGGAGCATTTTATTTGATGGTCAGGACGTCTCCTCATTCTCACGCCAAGCACTCAGAGAGCAAATTGGATATGTCGAACAGGACGCTCCAGTTTTGGCTGGTTCACTAAGAGAAAACCTGCTGCTCGGTAAGGGCAGTGCATCTGAAGAAGAATTAATTGAGGTTTTGAACATGGTCAATCTTTCCGAGGTCCTGAACCGCGACGCCAAGGGTCTAGATGCCGAGGTTGGCGAATCCGGCATCATGCTCTCCGGCGGAGAGCGTCAAAGATTGGCTATTGCCAGAGCACTCCTAGCCGCTCCACCGATATTGCTTTTGGATGAATCCACCAGCGCGCTGGATGGGCCAAACGAGCAGCGGATGCGCGAGGCCATCGATGCGGTGGCTAAGGACCGCACCCTGATTGTGATCGCCCACCGTTTGTCGACGGTGGTAGATAGCGATCAAATCATCGTTCTAGAGCGCGGCCAAGTGGTCGGCTCAGGCACTCACAGCGAATTGGTTAGAACAACCCCGCTCTACGCCGAGTTAGCAAAGCACCAACTGCTGGTTTAGGTATAGGTTGGTCGAATGAGCCAGGAAATTTCCCAAGAATCAGCCACGCAAAGAAGCTTCTCCGCCGAGCTAGATGCTGCCGATTCGCTAGCAGCATTCAAATCTGAATTTGTAATAACCGAGCCGGATCTTTGTTATCTAGATGGCAATTCGCTTGGGAGATTGCCCAAGAAAACCGTCACGGCTGTGAATGACTTTCTGATGAATGAGTGGGGCCCCGAGCTAGTTGATGGCTGGGGTCATTGGATTGACCAAGCTCAACCGGCCGGCGACCTTCTAGCAAGGGCCAGTCTAGGGACTGGGCCAGGGCAAACCCTGGTGATCGACACCACTAGTGTGAACTTTTATCAACTCTGCGTGGCTGCAGTCAAGGCCAGACCAAATCGCAAAACCGTAATAATCGATTCCTCGAATTTCCCAACGGATCGCTACATAGTCGCCGGTATAGCCGAAGCTTTTGGGCTAAATCTGATCACCCTAAATAATGATGGTCAAGGTGGTCCGGGGGCAGTTGAGATTGAGAGTGAAAACGAGCTCATCACCCCCGAGGCGCTCGAGCCACACCTATCGGATGATGTGGCACTTATTACTCTTCAGGCGATTCACTATCGCTCGGGCGCAAGATCAAACACAAAAGCAATCAACGCGCTGGCTAAAAAATACGGAGCGCTGGTGGTCTGGGACTGCTCTCACGCGGTGGGGTCGATCCAGCTAGATTTTGATAAAAACGATGTTGACCTGGCGGTTGGCTGCACTTATAAATATGGCAACTCAGGGCCCGGTTCCCCAGCCTGGCTGTTTGTGAGAAAGGAACTCCAAGACCAACTCAGGGTTCCAATACAAGGCTGGTTCGCCCAGGATAAGCAATTCGCAATGGGTCCGTTTTTTGAGCCTAATAACGAGATTCGAAGGTTTCAGATTGCCAGCCCTCCGATCATTGGCATCAAAGGCGTTGAAGTGGCCTTCGAAATGATTGAGCGAGCAGGCATTGAAAATATTGAGAAGAAGGCCGCGACCGGAACCAATCTGATGATTGCGCTTTTTGACGCATGGCTCGAGCCGCTTGGGTTCTCACTCGGGACCCCCAGGGACGCGGGTAAGCGAGGTGGTCATATAATCCTGCTTCATAAGGACGCTAAACAGATTGCCTTGGCGCTTCGAAAGCTCAAAAACGTCATTCCAGATTACCGTGAGCCAAATGCAGTGAGACTCGCCATTTCCCCCTTGGCAACCTCCTACCTAGAGGTGTTCGACGGCTTCGAAAGATTGCGCGATTTGGTGGAATCGGGCGAATACAAGAGCGTCGAGATTGACGGGAATCGCGTCACGTGAGCGAAAATAAACATGTCACCTACATCTCTTATCTGAAAGTCGATGAACTCTTAGAGCTGCAGCAGCCGCTAAGCGATGGTCCAGAGCACGATGAACTTTTATTTATAACAATCCACCAGGTCTACGAGCTTTGGTTCAAACAGATCCTGCACGAAGCTTCAGCTCTGCAGGTTGTTTTGGAGAAAGGCGATAGCCACCGATCCTTAGCCATCCTTGGTCGCATCCGAACAATCATGAAGACTTGCGTCTCCCAGTTGGACATCTTAGAGACCATGACTCCGCTGCAATTTAATTCCTTTAGGGAAAGGCTGTCTTCTGCCTCGGGTTTTCAATCCGCCCAATTCCGCGAGCTCGAAGCCGTCCTGGGTAGACGAGATCAAGCTGGGGCTGGAGCTGACAAATCAAGCGGCATGGGAATGGCCGAGCACCTGTTGGAGGGCTCAGGCGCAAGGGCTAGGGTCGAAGCTGCAATGTTGCGGCCCTCCCTTTGGGATTCGGCAATGCACTATTTCAACCACCGCATCAAGCTGCCGAGCGAGGTGCTCACTAGAAACGTAGCGATGGCATGGGAGCAGCACGATGGTCTGCAGACAGCGCTAATACAAATGCACAGAACCGACCCCGAGGCCGCTATGGTCTCCGAAGCGCTAGTTGACTTTGATGAGGGCTTGCAGGAATGGCGCTATCGCCATGTGAAGATGGTGGAACGAACGATCGGAAGAAAGCCGGGTTCTGGAGGGTCAGCGGGCGCCGGCTACCTAGCTTCAACTTTATTTAACCCGGTCTTCCCAGACCTTTGGGCCATTAGAAGTAAGTTCTAACTAACCGCCCGAACAACATTTGTTAGGAGCATCGCTCTAGTCATGGGCCCAACCCCTCCGGGGTTAGGAGATAGGTAACCCGCCACTTCGGCTACCAGAGGGTCAACATCACCAAGTAAAGAATCTTTCACTCTTGAAATCCCAACATCCAAAACAGCCGCACCGGGTTTGATCCACTCGGCCTTCACAAAATGCGGTTGGCCGATTGCCGCGATCACGATGTCGGCCCCCCTAATTGCTTCGGGGATGTCCCTAGAGGAACTGTGCAAAATGGTTACGTTTGAATCAATGCCCTTGCGAGTCATCAAAAGACCAAGAGGTCTTGCGACCGTTAGGCCACGGCCCAATATCGCAACCTTGGCGCCCGAGGTTGGAACTTCGTATCTTCTGAGTAGTTCAACTATTCCGGAAGGAGTGCAAGGCAGCGGAGATCTCATTTCACCGGAGACGTTCATCACCAATTTGCCAAGGTTAATTGGGTGGAGTCCATCGGCATCTTTTTCGGGGTCAATCAATTCGAGAATCTGGTTTTGATCCACTACGTCTGGCAGCGGAAGTTGGACTATGTAGCCAGTGACTTCGGGCGCTTGATTTAGATCCCTGATTGCGGCTCTGATATCTTGAGCACTCGCAGTTTCGGGTAAATCGATACGA
>JBDNID010000153.1:0-6959 GCA_041688475.1 Aquiluna sp. | reverse complement strand
CCAAGATTGACCAGAATGGTTACTCAATCGGTTACGTCGACCTTTTCGAGGTAATCGATGCAGACCTTCAGTTCGCTTCTCTGTTGAACCTCTACTCTGAGACGACAAAAGCCCGGACCTCTATCGTTGCTGGCAAGAGGGTAGTTACCCCTGCCAAGACAGTGGTCCGCACCCAATACGTGCAGCCGACCGCAGCGGCTTCAGGTTTATTCCTAAACTCCCAGACGGCAATCATGAGCGCTGATGGTTCGGTCAAGATTGATTTCACCAAAAGGATTAAGAATGCCTACCCTGCATCGCTCTTCACCTACATCATCGCGCCGACTGAGAATGGCACTGCCAAGGGTGACGCAATTCGCACTTTTGTTGACTTCATGGTCAACAAGTGCAAGGCCACTCCCGGCTACGCAACATTCCCAACCAGCTTCAAGACCTCAATCAACAAGCTGATTGCAAAAATCAACTAAAAAAAATGAGAGAGGGATGCGTGGGGAAACCCGCGCATCCCTTATTCAGCGAGAGGGCACTTCCATGAGGCGCGTATTTTCCCTATTAATAGGATTAGTAGCAGCCCTATCTTTAACTGGTTGCACCCCTCCCCTGCCTCCTGAGGTGCGCACCGCCATCATGGAGCAGCAGATAACCTGCGAATCCGGAGAAGTTGTTATCTCCTCTAATCTGCTGCTCGAGGGCTTGGGAACCTACCTAGCCGATACCGTGCCGCTAGATTGCCCAGATCTAAACATCTCTCAGCAAACTGGCGCGTCTGAAGCCGACGTATTTATTTCCAGTTCAGCCGCAAAAACACCCAGCGGATTTGAATTTGCGCCCCTGATGCTGGATGCTGCGGTTGTTGTCACAAATCTGGATGAGCTTGGATTTATTGAACTCAGCCCCTTCACCCTCCAGGGAATATTCAACGGAACAATCACTAGCTGGAATGATGATTCCATTTTGTCGGATAACCCAGCTGTGGACATGCCTGATTACCCGATTACTTTGGTGTCAAAAGCCAGGCCAGAGGTCAATGCTGCTTTCGAGCGCTGGATGTCTTTTCTAGGAGGCAAGAATTTCCAAACCGGCTTTGAAATCGTCGAGGACTTCGATTATTACGAGATAGTTGATGCCGAATATGGCTCTATCGGGCTGATAAGTTTTTTGGATAATTTCGATGCCTATATGCTGCAGGTTTCAATTCGCACTGGCTCCGGCCCGGAAGATTACGTTTCTGCTGATTTGCAATCTATCCAATCGGCGGGCACTCAGATTGAAAGCCGGGTGGATTCATCGGGTTTCAGTCTCGAGATTCAGCACGATTTGGAGCCAGCAGCACCTCCGGGCAGCGACACCGTAAATGCGCCGTATGGTGCAGTTATTCCAATTTATATTCATTTTTCTGCCAGCTCCGCCTTAGCTATAAGGGCTCTGGCCTTTTATGCAATTCGACAGGACAGTCAGGGTAATTTCGAACAGTTCAGCCTTGCCAAGCTTCCGGAGAGTATTCGCCTGGAGACCGGCGCCTTTGTTTCTAGAGGCCTGCCAGAGCCAATCTTGACGGAAGAGCAGCTCAATCAGTTGGGGCTTAACTAGCGGCTAATCTTGTCGGGTGGCTAAATCAAATCTTGGAGTTGGCAGACTTCTTATCGCCGTTTACGGTGTCTTTGCAATCTCAGCAACCGCTCGGGCGAGCTATCAGCTCGCGAGTAAATTTGATGAGGCCCCACTGGCCTATTCGTTATCCGCAATAGCCGCCGTTATTTATATTCTCGCAACAATATCGCTGGCCAAATCGGGAGCTACTTGGCGCAAGATCGCTCTTGCGGCCGTCACATTCGAACTGGTTGGGGTTTTGGGTGTGGGCGCTCTCAGTATTTCGCAACCGGGGTTATTTGGGCATCCATCAGTGTGGTCTAATTTTGGTATGGGATATGGTTTTGTGCCACTGGTGCTTCCAGTTCTTGGCCTGGTCTGGCTGGTGAAGCGCCGTGCTTGAGATTTCTATGGCAACTCAGCTGCCAATCGATCATTCCGGGCTGACGGTGGCGATAGGTAAATTCGATGGCGTTCACTTAGGTCATCGCCAATTGGTTCATGAGCTGATTGAGTTTTCAGAGCAGGCCGCTTACGGCTCTTGCGTTCTAACCTTTGATCGAGATCCTAAATTCACTCTGGATCCAATAAGTGCCCCGAAGGCCATAATTGGCCCACGTCAAAAAGCCGGTCTTTTAGAACAAATAGGGGTGGACGTTTTATTTACTCTCGAGTTTGATAAAGCGCTTGCGAGCTTGAGCCCAGAGGAATTCGTTTTGACTCAACTGGTCCCTCTAGGGGTCAAGATGGTTTTTGTGGGCGAGGGGTTTCGTTTCGGATCTAAGGGTGCGGGTGGCATTTTGGAACTCAGAGAGTTGGGGCTCAAGCACGGCTTCAGGGCTCGGGAGCTGCCGCATGTGATGTTCGGTGACAAAAGAATCTCCAGTACCTGGATCCGGGAGTTACTGGAAGTCGGAGATGTGGCGACCGCTTCTGTTTTGCTTGGTATGAACCACAGCGTGACCGGTGAGGTTGAGCATGGTCGAAAGCTTGGCCGAACTCTGGGTTTTCCAACTGCGAATCTTTCGCGAGATAGCGAAGGGCTGTTGCCCGCCGACGGGGTTTACGCCGGTTGGCTGATAGCTGATGGCGTTCGTTACCCCGCCGCTCACTCAGTCGGAACCAACGACAGCGTGACCGCCGTGCCAAGGCTCTTAGAATCCCACGTTATTGGCCGGGATGACTTGGATTTATATGGCCAAATAGTTCGTTGCGAGTTCGTCACTCGAGTGCGCGGCTGGGCTAAATACGAAACTCTAGAGATACTCGTTGAGCAGATCGCTAGCGATGTAAAAGCGGCCTCCAAGGCTCTAAGGGAGTAAGTTCATCTTATGAACTTTGCGGATTCAGTAAGGTCGGGTTTCAAAAACTTTGTGAATTTTCGAGGCAAGGCCTCTAGGAGCGAGTTTTGGTATTGGGTGTTGTTCCGCGTACTTGCGTCCGCAGTGCTTGGAACCGCTGAAAATGCTATCTGGCCCGCAACCACGGTCACCACAGGGGATCTAGCGACAGATTTAACTGCTGCTTTTTCGGCCACAACACCGCTGACTTCATTAGCGACACTGCTGTTTTTCCTACCTGATCTTTCTGTTCTAGCCAGAAGATTCCACGATGCGGGCTTTAGCGCCAAGTGGCTTTTATTGCAGTTAGCTCCCGTGTTGTATGGAGCGTTTGCTTCGATTGGTGTGGTGGTGCTGTTGAACAATGCAGTTCCGGGCCAAGATCTTTCTTCGGCAACCTTGATGTCAATCATCTTTTTGTTGGTTCCAATTTTTGCTCTCTTTGCCGTTGTGATCGTGGCGTATTTGATTATGACTACTAAAAAGTCACGCTCTTTTTACGATGGCAATAAATACGTTGAGCCAACCCCCTTGCAACCAGGGGACGAGGGAACAACGGCTTAGACAAGACGGAGTCCTTGGGGACGCCTAGCGCAATCCGGCTTTACCCCCTAAACTTCTCAGGTTGCCGTGTAACGGCCGCGGATAAATAGAGCAATAGACCCAATGTTTATTGCGCCGCGCAGCGGATGAAAGGATCAGTAAATGTCTCTAGACCCACAGGTAAAGACTCAGATCATCGAAGAATATGCCACCTCAAAGGGTGACACCGGTTCTCCTGAGGTACAAGTTGCAGTGCTGAGCCGCCGCATCCTGGCCCTCACCGAGCACCTAAAAGAGCACAAGCACGATCACCACTCACGTCGTGGTCTGTTGCTTATGGTTGGCCAGCGTCGCCGCCTTTTGGGTTACTTACAAAAGGTTGACATCGCTCGTTACCGTGCACTCATTGAGCGCTTAGGTCTTCGTCGATAAATAGTTTTTTGCCTAGAAACCCCCGGAGCGTATACGCACCGGGGGTTTTCTAGTTCCCAACTTGACAAGCAGGTTAGGTTTACCTAACCTATTGGGACAACTAGAAAGCAGATGACCAAAATGGCCATAAATTTCCCCTTCAAAAGAACCCTCACATTTTCGATTATTGGTCTCGTGGGCTTCTCTCTTTCGGGCTGTGTAAGCGGAACTGAATCAGATAGCGTGACCTCCCCAGCAGACGGAGTCGGAATCAGTAACGGTGCCACCGTCACCGTATACACCGGGCGCCACTACGGCATTGAGCCAATCTTTGAGCGATTCACTACCGAAACCGGTATCGAAGTACGGTTCACCACCGGCAACGATCCCGAGCTGCGTGAGCGCTTGATTGCGGAGGGCGCCAACACTCCTGCCGATGTCATCATGACCGGCGACGCGGCCAACATTGAGCTAGCCGCTGATGCAGGAATCTTAGCGACTGTAGACAGCGATATTCTCATGCAGACAATTCCCGCCGAATTGCGCGGCGCTTCCGACAACTGGTTCGCTTTGAGCCAGCGTGCTCGTGTGGTTATCGCCAGCAAGGAACGTGTCGCGAACCCGCCCACCACATACGCCGCCGTTGGAAACTCTGAGTGGAAAGGAAAGCTTTGCCTGCGCCCAAGCACGCATCCTTATACCCAGTCGCTGGTTGCAAGCCTGATCATCGCAGAGGGTGAAGAGCGCGCCACCGCAATTGTGCAGTCCTGGGTTGATAACGACCCGCTTTACATCAACAGTGACACTGACATCTACAAAGCAATCGCCGCCGGCGAATGTGACGTCGCAATCGCCAATACTTACTACTTAGGGCGCCTCCTCACCGAAGACCCCGAGTTTCCGGTTGGAATTGTTTGGCCCGAGCAGGATAGTCGTGGAGCTCACGTCAACGTCAGCACTGCAGCAGTCACCGCCAACGCTCCCAACCCCGAGGGCGCTCTCGCGCTAATCGAGTGGCTCGCTACAGACGGCCAGCAACAGTTCGCCGATGCGAACTTCGAATACCCGGTTGACCCGAATCTCGAGCCCAGTCAGATCGTGTCTGGCTTCGGAGAGTTCACCGCGGATCTTGTGGCGGTTCGTCAGCTCGGTGCCAACCAGCCGGCTGCAGTTCGAGTACTCAGCTTCACCCGCTACGAGTAAGTCGTAGTCGCTCAAATGTCAACCGCAATCACTCTTGCCGACTCGGACGGTGGCGAATTCGGCGCAGCCCGGCCGGCGAGGGTGATTGTTCAAAAAGCGCGTTCTTGGAGCGTGACCGCTTTAGTGTCGGTGGTCGCTATTGCCCTATCGGTTCCGCTCATTGTTATTGCGTGGTCGGTCATCGAGCCAAGCACCGAGGTGTGGCAAGAACTTTGGGCAACTCGTCTTCCCGGCATGATCGGAGAAACGGCGCTTTTGCTGTTTCTGGTCTTGGTTGGCACTCTCGTGCTCGGCACGGCTTTAGCTTGGCTAATTACCGCTTATCAGTTCCCCGGGCGCAGGGTGCTCGGATGGTTATTGGTGACTCCGCTGGCGATTCCCGGCTATGTTCTGGGCTTCGTCTGGATCGATACCCTTGCTGGGCCACTTGGCGCTCGCGAGGTGCGGTCGATTTGGTTGTGCGCTCTAGTGCTCACGATTACCCTTTACCCTTACGTCTACCTTTTCGCCCGCGCGGCGTTTCGAGAGCAATCCCAGCGGGCCGTGGATGCGGCTCGCAGCCTCGGCTGCAGTAACAAAAAAGCTTTCTGGCGAATCGTGCTCCCGATGGCGCGTCCTTCGCTTGCCGCCGGAGTTGCCCTGGTTGGAATGGAAGTACTAACCGACATTGGCACGGTGCGTTTATTCAACGTGTCCACCATCGCCGACGGCGTGCTCAGGGTGTGGTTCGGCACCGGTAACCGCGACGCTGCTGCGGAATTAGCGGTGCTGCTAATAGGCGTGGCGATCCTGTTGATCTTTATTGAGCGATTGGCTCGTGGCCGAGCTCGCTTTACGCAGTCGGGTGCGCGCACGGGCCTGCGTACTCAAAACTTGAGCGGTTCTCGGTCGGCGGTTGCCACAGCTCTGGGTTGGGGGGCCTTTACAATATTTGCCGCACTGCCCATTTTTCGACTCGTTACCTGGGCAGTAGAGGCCCAGAGCACGAATCAGACCTCCACAGTGTCGGGCGACTTCGGCTTCCATCTAATGTCTTCGCTGCAGGTCACGCTCATCGCCGCACTCGCCTGCTTAGGACTCGGCTTGCTGCTCGCCGTTGCCCCGAATCGGCAACGAGCCAGTGGCTCGTGGCTTCCACGTCTTGCGACACTGGGCTACGCGGTTCCCGGCCCGGTAGTTGCCATAGGCGCATTAGTCACCCTGGCAGCAATCGATCGACTCGGCTGGTTGCCCGAGGGCTGGTTGCTGGTGGGGTCGTTTCTTGGATTGATCTACGCGCTCGTCGTTCGTTTTCTTGCCGTCGCCTATCACGGTGTTGATGCAAGTATCGCCAAGGTGTCTCCCTCGATTGTGGCGAGTGCTCGTGTACTCGGAGCTGGTCGCTATCGCGCAGCCGCCCGCGTCGAGTTGCCGCTCGCCGGTGCCGGAGTCATCGCAGCGTCGGCGCTAGTGGCAATTGATATCTTCAAGGAGCTGCCGATCACGCTCATCCTGAGACCTTTTGGTTTGGAGACGCTGCCGGTCTGGGTTTGGCAAGCCACATCAGAGAGCTTATGGGTTCAGGCCGCGGTGCCTTCTTTGGCAATCGTCAGCATCGGAATGGTTTTGGTAGCGGCGTTGTTGTGGTCGCTGGAGCGCGGCGCGACTGTGGCTTCGTGAAGGAGGTGGCGAAAGTGGCGGATCCAAAATCCGGCAGCCCGGATGTCACCCCTGAGAAAAGAAATGCTGCTCTTTCGATTGTTGGCGTATCCAGGCGAATCGCCGGACGCGATGTGGTCAAACGGGTTTCGTTTGATGTCGAAGAAGGCGAAATCGTCGTTGTGGTCGGGCCGAGTGGTTGTGGTAAGTCCTCGCTGCTTCGCTCGATAGCTG
>JBDNID010000152.1:0-10010 GCA_041688475.1 Aquiluna sp. | reverse complement strand
GGGGGCCTAGAGCCGAGCGATGTGACCGAGGATGCGGTGAAACCGATCGGGTCTCCATCGCTATTGGTTGTTGTGATTATCGCTGCCCCCGACGCGTGCTTTCTGAATACGGCCTTGAGTGCTTCTGTGCCTTCTAGGGGCAATCTGGGGTCTAAATTTGTCATGTAAGGATAAGGTTAGGGCATCAACCAAGACATTTTGAGAGGGTTTTAGTGCGCAGGGTAGTTATCGGCCAACAAATCACTCTAGAGCTGGTTCGTAATCTAATTCCAAGGGCTGCAGTAAACATCGCCGAGGCCACCGATGCGACCACCGCAATTATCTCCGAGGTCAGAAACTCGGGGGTGGTGGCTCTCAAAGAGCACAGCGCAAAATTCGACGGCGTAATACCAGAAAATTTCAAGGTTCCCAAAGCAGCCTTGGAAAAAGCCCTCAGAGAGCTCGATCCTGAGCTAAAAATTGCGATACAAACCGCGATAGAGCGCGTAAAAAAAGTAAGCGAAGCGGGGTTGCCCAAAGAATTCTCCGTTGAATTGGCCAACGGAGCTTTTGTCCACCAGCGTTATCAGCCAGTTGACTCAGTCGGGTTCTATGTGCCGGGAGGATAGGCTGTTTACCCATCGAGTGTTGTTATGAATGCGATAGCCGCGCTGGTCGCAAAAGTGCCTCGAATTGCAATAGCCTCTCCGGCTCAGAAAGAATTTGGCGGCTGGCCTCATCCGAGTATTTTGGCAACTGCCGAGCTTCTTGGAATTACTGAAATTTACGCAATTGGAGGAGCTAGTGCCGTTGCGGCGTTTGCTTATGGCGTGAGTGAGATTGGCCTTGAGCCGGTCCGCATGGTAACGGGTCCGGGAAACATATACGTTGCCACAGCCAAACGGTTACTCCGATCCGAAATTGGGATCGACTCCGAGGCTGGCCCATCTGAGATTTTGATAATCGCAGATGGCGCTGCCGATGCTCGAATGGTGGCGGCAGATTTAATTTCGCAAGCCGAGCACGACGAGAACGCTGCGGCGGTCTTAGTTACTGATTCGGAGCAGCTAATTGTTCGTGTTGAGAAGGAGATTCTCCTGCTTTCAAAAAATACGGCTAATAAAGAGCGAGTAACTACCGCTCTAAATGGGCAACAGTCAGCGCTAGTTTTGGTGCAAGACATTGAAGCTGCAATAGAGGTCTCTAATCACTACGCCACCGAGCATCTTGAAATCATGACTAGTGACCCCCTTGCGGTGCTGTCAAAAATATCAAATGCGGGGGCCATCTTTTTGGGACCTTATTCTCCTGTGAGCTTGGGGGACTATGTGGCTGGATCAAACCATGTTTTACCCACTGGGGAGCAGGCTAAATTTGGCCCAGGGCTTGGCGTTCACAGCTTTTTGCGCCCCCAGCAAATCATCGATTATTCGAAGTCGGCACTTGAGCAAGTAGCGAACCAGATATCCGTGTTCGCTGAGAATGAAGGCTTACCGGCTCATGGTGAAGCAGTCCAGATTCGTTTCGAAAAAGAGAACTAATGCACTGCCCATTTTGCAGAAATTCAGACTCCAGGGTGATTGACTCCCGAACTTCAGATGATGGCTCCTCAATTCGACGCCGAAGGCAATGTCCCGAGTGCCAAAAACGTTTTACCACCGTCGAAACTGCAAGCCTCATGGTTACCAAAAGAAGCGGAGTCACAGAACCCTTTTCGAGAGACAAAATCGTCTCTGGTGTGCGCAAGGCTTGCCAGGGCAGGCCGGTCACCGATGCGGATTTAGCATTATTGGCTCAGCAGGTAGAAGAGGCACTTCGTGCCTCCGGTGCTGCAAGCATTGAGGCTCAGGACATTGGTCTTGCGATCTTGGTCCCACTGAGACAATTGGATCACGTCGCATTCATGCGGTTTGCGAGTGTTTATCAAGCCTGGGACTCACTCGAGGACTTTGAGGCTGCCGTCGAATCGCTCAGGAAGTCCTGAGTTGCTGTACAGAATAGTTTTTAGCCTTTTTTTCAAACCCCTCAAGCCTGAATTCGCTCACCACGTGGTAGTTTTCGGCTTGTCTTTTTTGACGAAGGTCGGCTTGCTCAGGGCTAAAAAGTTACCGACACCAATTAGCGAATTGGGACTTAGTTTTGAGAATCGATTGGGAATGGCTGCGGGTTTCGACAAAAACGGCGAATATATCCGCCCTCTACATGCTCTTGGTTTTGGACACATTGAGATTGGCACTATTACCGCAATCGCACAGCCTGGAAATCCGAAACCGCGAATGTTTCGACTGCCAGAACAAAGGGCATTAATAAATCGAATGGGTTTTAATAATCAGGGAGCTCTGGCGGTTAGTAAGCGCATTCAAAAATTGCGCGAGCGCCACGATGTCTTGCCGATAATCGGAATAAACATCGGAAAGAGCAAACTGACTGAAGCTCACTTGGCCGCTGATGACTACCAGGTTAGCGCGAGGCTTTTAGCCCCAGTGGCCGATTATCTAGTGGTTAACGTCTCCTCGCCAAATACCCCGGGTCTCAGAGATTTGCAAAAAGTTGAGGCGCTGGGTCCCATCCTGAAAGCCGTGCTAGCTGAAGCTCAGAAAGTACCGGTTTTAGTGAAAATTTCTCCGGATCTTGCAGACCAAGATGTTTTGTCTGTCCTAGATTTGGTCAAGCGTCTGGGTCTCAGCGGTGTTGTGATTGCAAACACCACAATCAAGCGTGAGGACGTCGGGTATTCGCAGCTATTGAGGGAAGCGGGCGGCCTGAGTGGTCCCATGTTGCGGATGCGGTCCATTCAGATGCTCGAGCTTGCTCGAACTGAGCTGGACAATCGCTACACAATAATTTCAGCGGGTGGTTTGGAAACTTTAGAGGATGCGAAAAAACGGATCGAACTCGGTGCCAATTTACTTCAGGCTTACACGGGTTTCGTATACGGCGGACCATTTTGGGCCCGCCGTATCACAAGGGGCCTCTAGGAAATTCTTCCCTCGGGGGATTTGGTTAGGCTCGCATCGCGAACCACGCTTGAACCAAGTATCTCGTCAATTTTGATGAGCACTTCTTTGGGAATCTCCACGCCGCTGGCCGCAACATTAGAGGCAATCTGCTCGGGCTTTGACGCCCCGACAATCGCTGCAGAGACGTTTTTGTTGTTTAGTACCCAGGCGATTGAGAGCTGAGCCATTGTGATGCTGAGCTCATTGGCCAGAGGCTTAAGGAGCTGAACTTTTGTCAACACTTCGTCTGACATGTATTTTTCGATAATGCTAGCTAGTTCGGGATCGGCAGCTCTAGAGCCCTCGGGAAGAGGCGCTCCTGGCAGGTACTTGCCGGAGAGGACTCCTTGAGCCATCGGAGACCAAACGATCTGAGTGACACCGTTTTGCTCGCTGATGGGGATTACTTTTTCTTCAATCACTCGATAGAGCATCGAGTACTGCGGCTGATTAGAGACAATTTTGAAGCCGAGACCTTTGGCTAGTTTTTGACCTTCGCTAATCTGCTCTGCGGTCCACTCTGAGACCCCGACGTAGAGAACCTTGCCCATTCGCACCAAGTCACCAAACGCCTGCATTGTTTCCTCAAGAGGGGTTTCGTAGTCGTAGCGGTGAGCCTGGTAGAGATCGACGTAGTCGGTCTGAAGCCGCTTTAACGAACCATTTAAGGACTCAAAGATGTGCTTGCGACTCAACCCCTGGTCATTCGGCCCCTTTTCAGCAACTGGCCAGTAAACCTTGGTCAAAATTTCAAGGCCTTCTCTACGCTGGCTTTTCAGGGCTTTACCCAAAACGGTTTCCGCAGCTTGGTTGGCGTATACATCTGCTGTGTCGTAGGTGGTGATACCAGCCTCAAGCGCGGCACTGACTGTCTTCATTGCTTGGTCGTCGGCTATTTGCGAAGCGTGTGTAAGCCAGTTGCCATAAATGATTTCTGAAACTTTGAAACCGGAGTCTCCAAGATATCTAAACTGCATTTTCGTCACCCCATCTGCTGCTCATTATTTGAGCTTTGCAAAACGCGCTACCTGCGGTTTTGGCATGCGCAGTGATCGCATCTGAATAGAGCGCATTGCTCCATACCAAGCCAAGCCACCTTCGAGCTTGTCGGCACCAAATTTTTCTGCCACCATCTTTTTGACCCTGCGGCCAACAATCCAGGCATCTATTGCGACCACTCCAAAGAGCCCCCACATTGAAAACAGTGACACTAGTTGAACGATGTAGGAATCAATGAAGGTGGTCAGCACAACTACCAGTAGGAGTGGCAACACTAGTTCACCGGCAGTGAATCGGGAGTCAACTACATCGCGCGAAAGCTTGCGCTGAGGTCCCTTGTCTCGAGCGGTTAGATACCGCTCATCGCCGGCCATCATGCCCTCGCGGGACTTTTTGCGTTCCTCGCGGATCTTGTCTTTATTTGCCGATTTAGCAGCCTTGCTGCGATCACCGACTAAGGGCCGCTGATTAGCGTGCTCTTGGTCTTTTCTGGCTGGGGTCGGTCGGCCTTTTCCAGCTTTTGGCTCGCTTAGATCACTCATCTGCACCTTTCAGGATTTGCCACTAGATTACTGCCATGGCGTTTAGCGAAAAACCCTTAGACCAATCCCTGGTTACTCCCGTAGAGGAATTCATTGCTAAGGAATTCGATGAAGCGGTCAAGGTACTTAGTGAGTTTGTGTCCATACCGGGAATCGCGTGGCCGGCTTTTGATCCCCAGAACCTTGAACTTTCAGCACAGCGGGTCGCCCAAGAGTTCGAGAAGCTGAATTTTTTTGATTGGGTTGACATTCGCAAATCTAAAAAGCCAGATGGCGAGCTTGGTTCGCCGGCGGTACTGGCTCGCCGGGCTGGCAATCCAAAAGCGCCCCATGTTTTGCTCTACGCTCACCACGACGTTCAGCCGCCGGGGGATGCTGCGCTATGGGAGACCGAGCCTTTTGTTGCGACCCGCAAGGGGGAAAGGCTCTTCGGACGAGGGGCTTCTGATGATAAGGCTGGGATTGTCACTCACCTTTGGGCAATCAAGGGTCTAAAAGAGGTAGCAGACCGGTTGAACATCGGAGTAACTTTGTTCATCGAGGGGGAAGAAGAGGCGGGCTCCGAGTCCTTCGCAAACTTTTTGATTGATAACGAAAAAGATTTGGCGGCTGATTTAATAATCGTCGCCGATAGCGGTAACTGGACCACAGAGGTGCCAGCTCTGACCACATCTCTTCGGGGAATGGTTTCCCAGATTGTGACGGTCAAGACACTCGACCACGCGGTGCACTCTGGAATGTTTGGCGGCCCGCTACCGGATGCCATGACAGCAATGATTCGCCTTCTCGGCAGCCTCACGGATGAGATTGGGAATGTCGCAATCTCTGGTCTTAGGTCGACCGTGGTTGATGAATTACCTCTAAGCGAGGAAGAGTTTCGGGCCTCAGCTGGAATTCTTGATGGAGTGCAAACCCTGGGGTCACAATCCTTGGTCCAACAAAATTGGGGTGAACCTGCGGTGACCGTGATTGGCCTCGATGCGCCCTCGGTGGCGCTGTCTTCAAACACTGCTCAACCAGAAATTACCGCCAAGATTTCGCTCAGGCTGTCTCCGGATGAGAATCCTGAGACAGGCTTAGGTTTATTGCGTCAACACCTTATTTCGCACGCCCCTTTTGGAGCTCAGGTAAGTTTCGGACATAGCGAACAGGGACCTGGCTATCTCGCCAAAAGCGGTTGGGCCGCAAAGCTTGCACATGAGGCATTCAGCGCCTGTTGGCCAAATCCGTCAGTAAATATTGGAATTGGCGGCTCGATTCCCTTCATAACCGACTTTGCAAGAGTTTTCCCGCAGGCCGAAATATTGGTAACCGGAGTGGAAGAGCCTGACTCTAGGGCGCACAGTCCGAACGAGTCTCAGCATTTGCCAACCTTGCAAAGGGCTATGGCCGCAGAAACTCTTTTGTTGCTTCACGGGAATCAGTTGCTAACAAATGAGTTAAACTAAAAAAGACTTAGGGAGAAATAATGTCAAACGTTGCAACCCACGGAGTAGTTCTTACCGACACGGCAGTTGAGAAAGTGCGCGGTTTATTATCCGCAGAGGGCCGCGATGACCTCAGACTGAGGGTTACTGTTCAGCCAGGAGGCTGTTCGGGACTTATTTACCAGCTTTTTTTTGATGAGCAACTTGAAGAGACCGATGCAATTGCCGCTTTTTCGGGTGTAGAAGTTGTGGTCGATCCGATGAGCGTTGTGTATCTAGACGGTGCCTCAATCGATTTTGAGGACACCATTCAAAAGCAGGGCTTTACAATCGATAATCCAAATGCGGGCGGCTCTTGCGCATGCGGAGATTCCTTTAGCTAAATACGCCAAAACTCCCTAGTTTCTAGTAGCCCTCGGGTTAGAATTAAGGCGTCTAATTGCTAGTTAGAAGGAAGTCTCAGTGAATAAGAACCGTCGCCGACTGCCCGTTGCGATCACTGCATCCCTCTCATTGCTTTTTTTGACTGGCTGTTCCCCGGAAATGCAACGTGGCTTTCTGCCCGACTCTGCGGGCGTTACAAACCATACCGACACGGTAATTGGACTGTGGACCACGTCTTGGATCGTTCTTCTAATGGTGGGTGCCATCGCTTGGGCCCTGATGGCCTGGGCTCTAATTGTTTATCGGCGCCGCAAGGGCGAGACCGAAATGCCTGCACAGCTTAGGTACAATCTTCCGATTGAGACCCTTTTTACAGTTATCCCGCTCATTTTGGTGATGGGCTTTTTCGCCTTCACCGCGAGGGACATGTCCCTAATTGAAAACCCTGTCGAGGAACCTGAAGTTAAAATTGAAGTCGTGGCAAAGCAGTGGAGCTGGGACTTTAATTACGTGGATGACAATGTCTACTTCTCCGGGATTCAGGCGCAGGTTGTAGGCCCTGACCCTGATGTGCTGTCTAAACTTCCAACCCTTTACCTACCGGTGGGTAAGAGTATTCAGATAGAGCTGAACTCTAGGGATGTCATTCATTCTTTCTGGGTGGTCGATTTTCTCTATAAAAAAGACATGTTCCCTGGTCACACGAACTACATGTACTTCACCACTTTGAAAGAGGGCACCTACATCGGCAAGTGTGCCGAGCTCTGTGGCGAGTATCACTCCATGATGCTCTTCAACGTCAAGGTGGTCTCTGTTGCGGAATATGAAAGACAAATGGGTCAGCTTGCGGTTGCTGGAAATATAGGCCAGCTCTCAGGTGAATTTGACAGGAATCAGAATCTTCCTGGTGGCAATGTTACTCGTGAGGACTAAGGAAAAATGGCGACGATAACCGACATCCGCTCCAACCCATCCAGCTTCACCCCAAAGCGCTCCAAGGGTCAGATGATTGTTGATTGGCTGACCACCACTGACCACAAGAAAATCGGTTATTTATATCTGATTACCTCCTTCTTGTACTTTTTGATTGCTGGGGTAATGGCGCTGATTATTCGCGCCCAGCTCGCTCTTCCAGGTCTTGAGGTTGTCGCTACCAAGGAGCAGTACAACCAGCTTTTCACAATGCACGGAACAATAATGCTGCTGATGTTTGCAACCCCACTTTTCGCGGGGTTTGCAAATGTGCTGATGCCGGTCCAAATCGGTGCGCCCGATGTTGCTTTCCCCCGGTTGAACGCAATTGCCTACTGGCTATTTAGCTTCGGCTCCCTAATAGCGGTGTCTGGTTTCTTCACCCCGCAGGGTGCCGCCTCCTTTGGCTGGTTCGCCTACGCTCCGCTTTCAAACACCACATTCTCTCCCGGTATCGGAGGCGATCTTTGGGTCTTTGGATTGGCCCTCAGCGGATTTGGAACCATTCTGGGTGGCGTGAACTTCATCACTACGATCATCACGATGCGTGCGCCAGGTATGACAATGTGGCGGATGCCGATTTTCACCTGGAACACTCTGGTCACATCAATTTTGATCATCATGGCCTTCCCACCACTTGCCGCGGCTCTGTTTGCTCTTGGAGCAGATCGCAAGTTGGGGGCCCACATTTTCGATCCCGAAAACGGTGGGGCTATGCTTTGGCAGCACCTGTTCTGGTTCTTCGGGCACCCAGAGGTTTACATCATTGCGCTTCCATTTTTTGGAATCATTTCCGAAATTTTGCCCGTGTTTAGCAGCAAGCCAATCTTTGGTTACAGGACTTTGGTCTACGCCACGATTGCCATCGCAGCCTTATCGATGACAGTCTGGGCTCACCACATGTACGTCACAGGCCAGGTGTTGCTGCCATTTTTCGCCTTCACCACAATGCTTATTGCCGTCCCTACCGGAGTGAAGATATTCAATTGGATCGGAACGCTCTGGCGTGGTTCGGTTACCTTTGAAACGCCGATGCTCTGGAGCCTAGGATTCTTGGTGAGCTTTGTATTTGGTGGTCTGACCGGAGTGATACTGGCTTCGCCAGCCCTGAACTTCCATATCTCCGACAGTTACTTCGTGGTGGCACACTTCCACTACGTGGTCTTTGGAACAGTGGTGTTTGCCATGTTTGCCGGATTCTATTTCTGGTGGCCTAAGTTCACCGGAAAGATGCTCAACGAGCGCCTTGGAAAAATCCACTTCTGGATCCTATTTATCGGATTCCACACCACCTTCCTGGTTCAGCATTGGCTAGGCGTCCTTGGGATGCCTCGCCGCTACGCCACCTACCTGGTTGAGGACGGCTTTACCGAGATGAACCTTATTTCATCGGCAGGAGCGGCAATCCTTGCAGTGTCGATGATTCCATTCTTCTGGAACGTTTTCATCACCGCACGCCACGGCAAGATGGTTGGACTCAAGGACCCATGGGGTTATGGACGTTCACTTGAGTGGGCTACCGAGTCCCCATTCCCAAGGCATAACTTCCACTCCATCCCAAGAATCCGCTCCGAGTCTCCGGCGTTTGATATGAACCACCCTGAGTACGCTTCGCAAGAGGCCAAAGATGCTTACGTCAAAGACGGGTTAGTTAAGTGAAATCCAATATTTGGATGCTAGTTGTGCTGGCCATCTTCTTTGTGCTCACCACAGTTGGTTACGTTGTTCTCTCCAACATCTATTGGGGATACACAGAGCCGATTGGCACGATTGTAATTGGACTTTTGGTTCCGTTATGTCTATTCATCGCCTACTACCTTTATGCGGCAGATAAACGTTCAGCATTGCTACCCGAGGACCGCCTAGATGCTGAGATTTCAGACGACTCTGGTGAGGTTGGTTTCTTCAGCCCATGGAGCTGGTGGCCACTGATTCTCGGCGCAGCTCTCGCGTTCGTGTTCCTTTCTCTCGCGGTTGGTTGGTGGCTTACCTACTTCGCGATACCTTTCGCAATCGTGGCAGTGATCGGCTTTGTGTTTGAAAACAGTCGTGGAGCAAACGCCCGTTAGCGGCTTCTCCAAATACTCCGCTGGCCTCTAGTTTTTGGCCCCTTGCTGGTCGGCGAGATCACCGAATCAAGGTCGACTGCAATAAAACGTGGCTGCCAACTGTTATCCTTATCGCCTTAGAAAAAAACTAAGGCAAGATACTAATTCAACTAAACATGGGGATGATCGGTTTCGACATTGCAGTAATGAGTGAAAGAAGCGGGTCGAGGATGAGCACTTATCTCGTAAACGATGTGTTCAAAACTATAGGTGCCAATACAAAGCGCGCCGACTTCGCCCTAGCTGCATAGCTAGCCCCGAAGTCCGTTTAACCGGTTGTGATTTCGTGCCGGATCTAGACGTCATTTAGAAATCTCGCTGATTAGTTGCGTTGCAGGGCTGATTGGGACTTTTACTGCAACTGGGCCTGTCAGCGTAGTCGCTTCAAACAAATGCTGGGGCCAAGTAGAACGAATAACGAAGCTACACCCGTAGAAGAATCATGAATGTTGCATTGGACCCGGGTTCGATTCCCGGCATCTCCACTTTTGAATATCCTTAAGACATTGGTCCGAGGATATTCTTTTTTTAATTGTGAAACCCCTGGTTGCTTAGAGCAACCAGGGGTTTCATTTTAAGCTTAGGTCACTTGGAAGTAAG
>JBDNID010000151.1:0-1698 GCA_041688475.1 Aquiluna sp. | reverse complement strand
ATCTGCCGTGCCATTGATGTAGAAGCTGTATGTGGCTACTCCGGCAGGGTCCATCGTGGCAACTGCGAGGCTGGTTTGCTCTTTGGCCGAAACCGCCCAATCTAAACCCACACCATTAGACGAAAGCCGCTGCCGAATTTGTTTTCCAAAGCCGTCGGTTGATATTCGGCCGAGAAACTGCTGCGGTTCCCCGCGCCTAGCTAGTGCCAGTGCAACATTCGCACTTGCCCCGCCGACTAAGGCGGTGTAATTGCTAGCCGCATCAGATTGACTAATCAAATCTATGAGGGCTTCGCCGATAACCAAAATCATCTCATAAGACTAGGCTCAAGTTATGGCAAGACAACTGGACAAAGTCCGACTCGCACTGGCCCTTCCGCTAATCGGTTTGGTAACAACCTGGGTCACCTTCATGATTTCGGCCTACTTTGATCTGTTCATCGAGCAGAGCTATTACACCGACCTCGGCGAGTGGATGAACCCAACCCCAACCTTGCAGCTGAGCACCTATTTGATCTTGCTCGGCATCACAGCCTTTGCCATTTCAGCAACAATTGGCCAGCGTTTAGCCTTGAGAGAGCGGTCCAGGAGTGACTCTCCGATGGCGATCACTGCCCACCGATTCGCCAATCTTGCGGTAATTCTGTCCTTGGTAGCAGGCGCAGCTTACGCAATTGGCACCTTCTTGGGTGCATTCAATGGCTTTGACTCCAGGGACGCCAGCGCCTTGGTTCGAATATTCGGTGTGTACGTGCCTATCATCTTGGCCACAGCTCTAGTTGTCTTTGTCTTGCTGATTGCATTTGTCTTTAGAACCGATGCGCCGGATCTGCCGCATTCAACAAAAGATACTGAGCGAAATGAGCTGCAGCGCGCTATCGGTTTGGCTTATGCGGTGCCTGTGATTGGAACGGCTATCGCAATAATCTTTGGCTTGGCCGTCTTCGACACCACAAGAACTACTTTAGATGTTTGGATTTGGGTAATTATCCAGGTGATTATCGCGACCTCAATAATCCTGGGAACCCGATTTGCTGCAAAGGCGAGACTAGCCAAACCACTGCCAGTCGAACAGCGCAGGACCGGCGCTGCGGCGGTGAACCTGAACCTGGTGCTGACAATAATCTTTGGTGCGACAGTGACTCTGATGGCATTTAGCTACGGCTTCAGTGCAATCGAGAAGCTCAGGGTCTGGCCAGAGTGGGTAGAAGGTGCTTCAGACATGCAGATGCAGCCGAGGCTTGATCCGGTCAGCTTGGAATGGTTTCTTAGAGATCTCGCCCCGGCGTTGGTTCTTTTGGCACTGGCCGCCTTCGGCGTTTATCGCAGCATGATCGTGAGAAACCGGGAGAACGAAAAAGTTGATTAGTTTTTACCAGGGTCTGTTATTCGACAACGACGGGGTTTTGGTCGACTCCATGCAGGGGGCCAGCGAAGGTTGGCGGCTGTGGGGTGAGGAATTCTCGCCCGGCTTTGCCCTAAAAAAATCCCATCATGGACAAAGAGCCCAAGATTTGGTGCTTTCTTTAGTTGGCGAAGAGCTTTTCGAGCGGGCCCATCAGCGTATAAATGAAATTGAGCAAGAGGCAGCGCATCTCGCTTCCGCACTCAAGGGTGCCAAAGAACTCACCATATCTTTGGCTAAGGGAACTTGGACTGTTGTCACTAGCGCAAATCCCGAGCTTGCCAGAGCTCGAT
>JBDNID010000150.1:0-2202 GCA_041688475.1 Aquiluna sp. | reverse complement strand
TGATGGCCCCTCCGGCTCCGAGGCTTCCGGTGATTGTGTTGCTGGCGCCGGTTGTGATGTAAGTCCCGGCAATCACTCCAAAGTTCGCGGAACTTCCAAGATTAATTGTGGCTGGTGCCGATGCCTGGCTGGCTGGAACGAACATAAAAATTAGCCCAGAGCCAATCAGCGCAAGAACTAGCGCGAAGGAAATAGGCAGGCGAAAAAGGGATCGCGTTTTTGCGTGCAAGGTAGAATTAAACCTTAAGATTTTTTAGCCCGATCGCAGGATGCTGCAATTAGTTAGCCGTGATGAGAAGCATACGCTACTTGTCCCCTAATTGGTGGATTCTGAGCCGCCGGGTTCGCAGGTTCCGATTACCCTGGCGAATCTTTCTAGCTGGTTTCCAGCGAAGGCACTTTGCCGATTAACTCTTCCCGCGTCGCATTCGCCTCCACGCAAGTGCGGTGCGCTGGCAAGTTACCCAGGCGGCCAAAGGTATCTGACTGTAAATCAGCTGTCATCGACTTCGTACGGTCGAATCCCAGCAAGGACCACCTGTCAGGAGTCAAGAACGCCAGTAAACCCCTTTTGGCTAAATCGAGCGCTCGCTCGGATGCTCTGAAGTTGGGGACGATTAATTGATGCCTTTGAAGCAAGCTAGAAGTTGTGGAGATGGCAGGCGATTTTTCCCCAGCGAGTTTTAGCCCGGAGGCAATTGATGCAGAATCTGCATCAAAACCTTGCTCTTTGAGCTCGAGGCGGAGTTCTAGGATTCGATCCTCGAATGATCGCGGAGCTTTATTTGACGCAGCCCAAGGGGAGTTGCTCAAGGGCTTGAGCGATGCGAACCCGTCGAATCAGTACTTGACTGACAATTTTTTGATCCTGCACTTCGAGACACTAAATTTCTGTAGCGCATTGTCAGATCTAAGTCCCTGCAGCAGCGGACCACTCGGTAATATTTTATTTCGATACTCCCGATATTGCAGGCAACTACGTTGTGAACATTGGGGATTTTTAGCCGCCTATAGGGACTTCTCTGAATGTTGGCCGCGGGTAAGTGCTCGTGACGCATCTGCACTTTAGGCGATAACTGGGGAATTGATGCGGTTGCGTATCGCGCTGGACAGGACCCAACTCAAAAAACACCAGATGGATTTCTTAAGGCTTATCAATGCACCGAAATGCTCTAGAGCAAGAGGGTGAGATTTGCAATAAGCGGCCGATCGGGATTGACCGCATCCAATCTGCAACCCTTGGACTAGTTCTTAGGGTCTTCTTGATCGCAGTTGTAATTCACTAGGCAACTACAAATTCAGCACCTTACATCGGTGATCTTTAGAGAAGCCGAATTGGGTTAGCTGGCAATACCTAAAAGGGGGTTATGAACTCGGCTAACGCAGGAGAGTTGCAACAAAACAGCTGCCGTTTGGCCTTCCTGCGAGAGCTACTTCGTCGTGAGGTTGACCGTCTTTACTAGGACCCGATCAATAAAAATTCGGACCACGCATTTGACGCCAACGCCAACCGGTTCAACCCAGCGGTAGACGTCGTTGGGAGATGCTGGTATTACTGGAACGATTACCCAGTCATTTCCGATTTTGGCAGTTAGGCGCTGTCCTTCATAGCCCATCGCGTAGAGGGCCACGTATCCCTTGAAAGAGCCAACGGTTATTTTCTGCTGGCCTAGTAGGGCCTTTGAAGCGCCTGACAGCGTTTGGGAAACCGTTGGGAAGCCGGTTCTGGTCGATGTTATGGTCACGGTGGATGAAGTGCCTCTTGCTAGACCGGATACCGTCACCAGCCCTGAGCTATTTACGGTCACAATGCCACCATTTGTTGCAGTTCCCGACCAGGTGTAGCTGCCATCGTAATTAGGTATGTTGAAGGTGAAGCCATCAGATGTTGGAAAGTGGTTGCCCGAGCCTGCGGCCAATGAAGTTGCGCTCAGGGTGTTAGATCCCGTTGGCGCCCCAGTTTTAGTCGCAATTATGGTAGCCATGGATGAGGTGTTTGGCGCTAGGCCGGTTACTCTTCCCAAGCCGGAGCTATTTATGGTCACAATGCCGCCATTTGTTGCAGTTCCTGACCAGGTGTAGCTGCCGTCGTAGTTAGGGATGCTAAAGGTAAAGCCATGAGGTGTTGGAGTTGAACTGGAAAAAGTGGGAGTGAGTTCAGCTGAGGCCAATGAAGTTCCGCTCAGCGTCTTAGATCCGGTT
>JBDNID010000149.1:0-2379 GCA_041688475.1 Aquiluna sp. | reverse complement strand
GAAAAACCAAACCCTCGACCTTGATTCAATCGACAAGGCGGACCCGGAGACCTTCAAGCTAATTCGCACTACAAACACCCTGGGTATTTTTCAGATTGAAAGCCCCGGGCAGAGAGAACTCACCGGCAAGCATCAACCGACCAAATTCAACGATCTAACTATGCAAATTTCGCTATTTCGACCAGGGCCGATGAAGGGCAACATGATTGCCCCCTACCTAGATGGAAGACACGGCTTTATTCAACCCGACTACATTCATAAAGACCTTCGTCCAATCCTTGAAGAAAGCTACGGGGTGGTCGTTTTTCACGAACAGCTGATGCGAATTATGCAGGTTATGACCGGCTGCACCCTTGCCCGGGCCGATGAGATGCGCCGAATGCTAGGTAAGGAGCAAAAGGCTAAAACAATCGCAAATTACTTCAAAAAGTCGGCCTCTGCCCGGGGTTACCAACCAAAAGTAATTGAACGCATATGGAGCATTCTCGAGGGTTTTGGTTCATTCGGATTTTGCAAGGCCCACGGTGCGGCGTTCGCTGTCCCTACCTATCAATCCGCTTGGCTAAAGACCCATTTCCCAACCGAGTTCATATCGGGATTACTCACTCATGATCCAGGCATGTACCCCAAGCGCTTATTGCTAGCTGAAGCCAGAAGGTTGGGGGTCAGGATTCTTCCGATCGATGTAAATAAGTCCACCAGCGAATACCGCTGTGAAGAGGATGATTTTGGTATCGGAATCAGAATGGCGATTACCGAGATATCGGGCATTTCCGCGCCCGAAGTTCAACGAATTCAATCCCAACAACCCTTTGAGGATCTACCCGATTTTTACATCAGAGCAAGGCCTTCAAGAAGAACCCTGCAGCGCCTGGGCCTAATCGGAGCCCTAGACGCTCTGGCCGGAGTCTCGCTATCTGAAGACGCCGAACACACAAGAGGCGACCTAATGGTTCGCATCAGACAGCTCAGCGCAAAGCCTGCCCCCAAAAGGGATTTAGCTCAACTCGAGTTTGACCTCAAGGCAATTGATCAGTTGCCAACCGGGTTCAGTCAGACCAGCAAAGCTCAGCAGCTCGAACAAGAGCTCGAGATAACCGGAATGGACATCTCTGACCACGAGCTGAGTCAATTCACGCAGATGCTGGATGAGATGGGGGTCACTAAAGCATCTGAGCTAGCTTCACTAAGAGGCAACACCGAGGTCTTGATAGCCGGAGTGAGGATAGCGACTCAGTCTCCCCCGATGCGAAGCGGTAAGCGAGTGGTATTCATAAGCCTGGATGATGGCACAGGCTGCGCTGATGCCACCTTCTTCGATGAAGCTCAAAAACACTGCAGCCCGCTGTTATTCAACAATCGATTACTTCTGATATCAGGAAAGACCCGCCGCACTGGAGTGCGAGGGGTCTCTGTCCTGGCTGAAAAAGCCTTCGATCTCAGGCAGCTGTGGCTTGAGTGGCAGCGGAAGGCGAGCTAGTTTTGGTTGAAAATTGACAACAGTCGCAGAATCTCAACGTAGAGCCAGATTAGGGTCACGGTTAGCCCGAAAGCTGCACGCCACTCCATCTGCTCTGGCCACTTCTGAGCGACACCTTGGGTAATCTGCTCAAAGTCAAGGTTCAGAGTGAAGGCCGCTAGGCCCACACCAAGAAGCGCAATTACCCAACCAAATGGCGAGGAGTAGACGCTGGATCCGGCAAACATAGCAAAACCCAAATTCACAACGGCAAATGTCATGTACCCAATTAGAGCAAACATCATAAATCGAGTGAACTTGGCGTCTACCTTTACCCAACCAAAACGGTACGCGGCGAACATGGCCCCCGCAGTTGCCAAGGTTCCGATAACAGCGGTCTGAACTATGCCCGGATAAAGATTCTCGAGCATCCCACTAAAGCCACCGACAAAAACACCTTGAGCCAGTGCGTATGCACTCATTACTCCGGGGCGAACCTTTTTAGAAAATGTTGCCCATAGACCCAGGCCTAGGCCGACGAACATCGCAGGGAATGCAAGGCTGTAAAGCTCAAAGTACCAGGTAGCACCGGCGCCTACGAGCAAGGCCGCAAACAAGATAAACACCTTGGAGGCGGTGCCCTCCATGGTCATTGGGCGCTGGGTTATTGAATTGAATTCTTGATCAACTTTGAGCTGGCTGTTATTAGCAGCTACCAGGCCAGTCTGAAGACTACGGTTGAATACCGGGTTGTGCGAAATAGCCAAGAGGAACCCTTTCGAGATGTTAGTTAAACTCACCAAATTCTAAGCGAAATGACTGAAAAATAGCTGACAATTACGAGGAAATAAACAAGAAAATAAACAGTGGGCTCGAGAAACTAAAGACATGTTTTTAGAGAATCTAGCGAGCAACCTAAT
>JBDNID010000148.1:0-7975 GCA_041688475.1 Aquiluna sp. | reverse complement strand
GGGAGTATGGCCATCAAAAACCTAGCGGCGCTGGCCTTGGGCCTAATTCTCGCCCTTATTGGCACAACCTTTCATCAAGTAACATCTGATGGGTTTCCTTTGGGAGCGCTAATGGCCCTGCTAGTCGCAATCATCATCGCGGCAAGTTTAAGAAGTCAATATAAAACTAAGGTGCCTGCGATTATTTATTCACTTACCGCCTCTGCAATTGTTTTTGCCGCCGGTCTTGGGGTCACAGACGATGTCTTAGTGCCGTCGAATCTGGCTGGCAATCTCTGGGCTTTTGGGCTTTTAAGCTTGACAGTGATTGTGTCATTGTGGCCAAAAACTAGGATTTAGTGGGTTTTAACTTTTGGCACTTCGGGCAAAAGTGCGATCCGCGGTTCGCCCAAGCCACACGCCTAATCTCTGAAGCACAACGTGGGCAGGCCTGTCCAGCCTGGCCATAGGCATTCAACGACTGAGAGAAATAGCCCGATTCGCCGTTAACGTTTTTATATTGCTGATCAAATGAAGTTCCGCCCTGAGCAACAGCTTGAATCAAAACCTCTTTGGCAATTTGGATGAGCTCGAGGTGTTTTTTTACCGAAATACTGGAGGCCATTTGGTCATAGTGAAGCTTGGCGAACCATAAAGACTCATCCGCATAAATATTTCCTATGCCGCTGAGCACTCCCTGGTCTAAAAGCACCCTTTTGATCCCGGAGTTCTTCTTGGACATTCGATAGGCCACCGCCTTGGCATCAAAGTGCGGGTCAAGTAGATCCCTCGAAATATGAGCCACAACCGAAGGAATCAAAGCGCCTTGCTCGGCCTCTGGCGAATAGCCAGCCATTAGCCCATCGCCAGTCACAATCAAATCCTCAATCACCAAACCGCCAAAGAGCCTCTGATCCACAAAGCGAATCTCAAGAGGATTTCCCGTCGAATCCTCAACATCGATGGTGACTCGGGTCTGCGGGTCTGGCAAGAACCCCGGGCTTCTTACCAATATCTGCCCGCTCATTCCCAAATGCCCAACCATGGCGCGGGATTGACTCAGCGGCAACCACAAAAACTTTCCTCTGCGGACCACCGCTTGGATGCTGCTCCCGATTAGCTCATCAACAAACCCCGATGCGCCAGATACATTGCGCTTGAGGCTTCTGGCATCGGAAATGGAAACCGAATTTACCTTCGCACCAACCAAGTGCCGTGCTAGGCCAGCCCGAACAGTTTCAACCTCTGGTAACTCAGGCATTCGGCTGCTCGTTTAGCTTTCTAAGCGCCTCAATAGCAGCCTGAGTCTCAGCTCTACGAATGGTAGTTCCGGTGCCCTGAGAAAGACGCACATCGCCGCTAAAGCAGGTTGCCGTATAGATGCGCTCGTGCTCTGGGCCAACACCTTCAACCTCGTAACGAACCAAACCCATCTTTAGCTTGGCGAGTCTCTCGCCAAGGGTTGTCTTGGGGTCGGCGGCCTCCCGGATTGCATCCGGGTCAGCCAATAGCGGTAAGACGTGCTTAGAAACAATGATTGAGGCCGCATCAATGCCGCCGGAAAGATATGCGGCACCAAGAACCGCCTCAAAGGAGTCTGCTAACACGTTTATCTTTTTGCGACCCTCGGTTTGTTCCTCACCTTTTCCGAGACGTAGATACTTGCCGAGGTCGAGTCGCTGAGCGGCTGTTGCAAGTGCCTGTGCGGATACGACGGCGTTTTTAAGTTTGGTTAGCTCGCCTTCGGCGAGTTCGGGATGGTCATTAAAGACAGAAACGGCTACTAAGTATCCGAGGATAGAATCCCCAAGAAACTCGAGCCGTTCATTGTCTTGCCCGCCTTTTTCATAGGCGAAAGAGCTGTGGGTCAATGCAAGTGTTATTAGCTCGGCATCGATCTCGACTCCGAGCTTGTGGTTTAGCTCGTCAAGATGCATTTATCTAGGCGTCAGCGACCTTGCGGCCCTTGTACTCCATGTAAAGCTCGGTTCCGACAGAGTCGGTAACCATCTTTGCGCGGTGAGGAAGAGAGTAAACGGTCTTGCCGTTCTCAATGGTCTTCACCAAGGTAATTGGCGCAGCCTTCCACATCGAACGACGTGATCGAGTGTTGGAGCGGGATTGTCTGCGTTTTGGTACTGGCATGATTACTCTTCCTCGGTTACAAAATCCTTGAGAGCTCCAAACCTCGAGTCAATCGGGGCTTGGTGCTTGTGTTCGGGATTCTCATTCAACCCAATTCCGCATTCCGAACATAGCCCAAGACAATCTGGGCTGCATACGGGTTGGAAAGGGAGATTCAAAACCACCGAATCAATGACTAGCTGCTCTAGATCAATTTGCTCGTTCACCACAAGCAGCTCGTCATCCGAAGACAAAGAATAGGCGAAAAGCTCCTGAAAATCCACCTCAACCGGAATCTTTAGGTCTTTGAGACACCTAGAGCATTGGGCTTGGGCCTCAGCAAATACTTCACCAGAAGCCAAGACACCCTCATAGACAGCTTCTAGCCGAAGTGGAATGCGCAAGTTTGCACCTTTTGAAACGCTCGCAATTTCGGTACCAATAGCCTCTAGCGTCTCGATCTCAAGCTCTAGCTCCCTCATGGTGCCGGGGCGCCGCATCAGCTCATTGACTGGTACTCGGTAACTCACTGAAGTTTCTCTTTCAAAGCGTTCGCCACATTTGGCGTCACATAACCCGAGACATCGCCATTGAGTGCCAAGACCTCTTTCACCAAAGATGAGGAAACATATCCATAACCGGGCTCTGCAGGCAAAAAGATTGTTTCTACACTTGATAAGTCACGGTTGACCTGAGCCATTGGCAATTCGTATTCGATATCGGCACTGGTTCTGAAACCTTTAATAAAAGCCTGAGCTCGGAGCTCCTGAGCTTTTTCAACCAATAAGCCACTCGAGAGCTCAGCAACCAAGATGTTGCTCGCGGCCTGCACTTCGAGCAGCGCCTTATTACAAAGCGACACTCTTTCTGATATCGAAAAAAGAACCTTTTTGTTTGGGTTGTGCACAACCATCAAATGAACCTCATCAAATAAAGCTGCTGCTCGATTCAGGATTGAGAGGTGCCCCAAGGTAATCGGATCAAAGGATCCCGGGTAAATAGCTATGGTTTTCACAGCCCCAAGGTTAGCCCCAATATCTAGCTCCGAGCTAGCGCCTGAGCTCGAGATTCTTCAATCCAGGTATTCATTTCAGGGCTCAAGCCCTGATTCAATAGCTCAACCGCCAGCTTTCTCGCATCAGATATCAGCTCAGCATCCTTTATTACTCGCAACAATTTGAGCTGTGAGCGACCACCTGATTGGATGTCCCCCAAGACGTCACCTTCCCCTCGAAGCTCCAAATCGACCTCGGATAGCTTAAAACCGTCAGTGGTTGAAGCAACCGCCTCGAGTCTTTCCATGGCCAGAGTTCCCGGATCAGCGTTGGTCACTAAAAAGCAAATGCTCGCATCGGCGCCTCGGCCAATCCGGCCGCGAAGCTGATGCAGCTGCGAAATGCCAAAGCGATCAGCATCCAGAATCACCATCGCGGTGGCATTTGGCACGTTCACCCCGACCTCGATAATGGTGGTGGCGACTAAGACACTGGTCTCATTGGCCGAAAAAGTTTGCATGACCGCTGTCTTTTGATCTGAGTCGAGCCTGCCGTGTAATAAGCCAAGCTCTAAGCCTGCGAGCGCCGGATTCACTTTGAGTGCCTCAAACACCTCGGCGGCAGCCGCCGGGGCAATCGAGTCTTCAATTTCTAAAGGTTCTTCTGCATCTATTTCAGTCTCCTCAGCAACCTTGCCCTCAATTCTTGGGCAAACCACAAACGCTTGCCTGCCTGCCGCAACCTCCTCGGCAACCCTTTGCCAAACCCTTGCAACCAAAGCCGGCTGAGACAGCGTGACAACGTGCGTGGTGATTGCCTGGCGGCCCTTAGGCAACTCTGTCAAAGTCGATATCTCCAAATCACCGAACACGGTGATTGCCATGGTGCGGGGTATTGGGGTTGCGGTCATGGTCAAAACATGCGGAGCAGTTTTACCCTTGGCCCTAATGGCCTCTCTTTGAGCAACACCGAAGCGGTGCTGCTCATCGATAACCACAAAGGCCAAATCAAAAAAGCTGACCTTCTCGGTGAATAGCGCATGTGTTCCGATGGCCAATAAGCACTTGCCGCTGGCTATGTCTAAATAAGCTCGCTTACGCTCCTGCGTGCCCATCTGACCGGTTAGCAACCTAACCCCTAACTTGACTGAAAGATCTGGCCCCAAGGTCTCTAGAACGCTCTGATAGTGCTGGGAGGCTAGCACCTCGGTTGGGGCAAGGATTGCAGACTGACCTAGCGATTCTGCAACTGATAGCACTGCCCTGAGAGCAACCAGTGTCTTGCCCGAACCAACCTCGCCCTGCAGCAACCTGTGCATCGGGGAGCCGGAGGCGAGATCAGATTCAATCTCCTTAGAAACTTGCTTTTGCCCCTGAGTGAGCTCAAATGGCAAAAGCTTGTCAAAGACACCCAAGAGCTCACCTGGGAGTCTGACATCGGCCTTGATCTTTAGGGCTTCCCTCTTTTTTTGCACAAGCTGCAACTGCAATTGCAAGGCTTCTCGGTAACGAAGCGATGCTCTAGCCCTAACCCAATCAAATTCCTTCTTGGGCTCGTGGATAAGCCTTATCGCCTCATCAAGCGCCAAGAGTTTATTGGACTTGATTAGCGAGGCATCTAGCGGGTCATTAATCTTTGGCAGCTGCTCCAAGATTATGGCAATTGATTTTTGGATCTTCCAGGTGCTCAGGGATCCCGAAGCCGGGTAGATGGGGACTGGAAGTTCTGCCCAAGCAAGTGCTAACCCCGGGTCTATCTCTTCTTCGAATAACTCATAGTCCGGGTGAGCAAGCTGGAGCTTGCCAGAAAAGATTCCAATCTTCCCGGAGAACATTCCTCTAACACCTGCGTGAAGATCTTTTTGCCGCCAAGCCTGATTGAAAAAAGCCAAAGAAATCTGGCTCTTACCATCAGACACCAAAACCTCAAGGATGCTTCCAGAGCGGCCCTTGAGCTGCCTGATGCTTGCCGACACCACCTCGCCGACGATGGTTGCCGAATCGCCGACTGGGATTTCGGCAATGGCCGTTAGTTCACCGCGCTTGAGATAGCGCCTGGGGTAATGCTCTAAGAGCTCTTGTGCGGTTTTTATACCAAGATGTTTCTCAAACGCTTTGGCCGTGCGATCACCCAAGAGGTTCGCAAGCTTTGTTTGAGCTAAATCCATCCCCTAATCATTGCCGATGAAGCGCTCAAGATTTACTAGGCTCACTTGCGTGACCAGAATCATTGCCGGAACCATCGGATCGCTGCGCCTCAAAGGCGCAGCCAATGCAACTCGCCCCACCAGCGACCGAGTCAAAGAGAGCATCTTTTCCAAACTGGATTCCCTCGGTCTAATCGAAGATGCGAACGTGCTGGACCTATTTGCCGGCACTGGGTCACTTGGCTTAGAGGCCGCCTCTCGCGGTGCAGCAGAGGTGATCTTCATAGAAAAAGACAAGCCGGCCTTTGAGCTTCTCAAAGCAAACATCGACCACGCTGCCAAAGCACTCAAAAACCAAGACCTCGAGTCCAAGTTTCAATCTAAGAACCTTGAAGCGAGCCAAGCGCTGAAGAACTTGCCGAAATCCTTTTTTGATTTGGTCTTTATTGACCCCCCGTATGATTTCACCAACCAAAAACTTGAAGAGGTTCTTAATAAGCTCTCTCCAGCACTAAAAGACGGAGCAGCGCTTCTGATCGAGCGGTCCTCTAAGACTGAGCAGTTTGCGATTCAGCAGAGTTACGAACTGATGGAAATCAAAGACTACGGAGATACATCGGTCGCTTTTTTAGAATTCACAATTTGACTCAATAAAGCAACAAAGCTCTTGGTTCAGATTTTCTGAATTAGATAATTCGATAGCCGCTTGCCTCAGAAAATTGTTGACTCAAATTTGAATTGAGCGTTCAGCCTGACCGACATAGACCTGCTGGGGGCGACTGATACGAGTATTGGCTTCCCGATTCATCTCACGCCAATGAGCAATCCAGCCAGGCAGTCTTCCAATGGCAAACAGCGGGGTGAACATCTTGGGCGGAAAACCTAAAGCTTTGTAGATAACACCGGTATAGAAATCCACATTCGGATAGAGCTTGCGGCTAACAAAATAGTCATCAGCTAGCGCAATAGCCTCCAGCTGCTTAGCGACTTCCAAAAGCGGGTCTGAGACACCAAGTTCTGATAACACTTGGTCGGCAGTGGCCTTTACTATCTGAGCCCTTGGATCAAAAGACTTATAAACCCGGTGACCAAAGCCCATCAGGCGAACATTGTCTTCTTTATTCTTTACTCGCTCGACATAGGTTTCAACGGTCTCACTGGTTTTGTGGATTAGCTCCAGCATCTCGATGACTGCCTCGTTGGCGCCGCCGTGAAGCGGCCCTGAAAGGGCGTTCACCCCTGCAGAGACAGATGCGTAGAGGTTTGCTTGAGACGAACCAACCAGACGAACAGTGGAGGTACTGCAGTTCTGCTCGTGGTCAGCATGCAATACCAACAGAGTGTCCAGCGCCTTAGAAACGATTGGATTCTGTTCGAACGGAATTTCATTAGACCCGAAGGTCATATTCAAAAAGTTATCCACCATCGAAAGGTCCGAGCGAGGAGCGACAAAGGCTTCTCCCAAAGAAGCCTTATGAGCATAAGCAGTAACAACCGGAACCATTGCCAAAAGCCTAAGAGTGGCTTCTTCAATAGCGGCTTCGCTATTGGGGTCCAATGATTCGGGGAAAAAAGTCGAGAGCGCTGAAACCGAAGCTGAAAGCACGGCCATCGGGCGAGCGTCTTGCGGGAAAGCTTTGAAGAACCCATCCAGATTCTGGAAATGCTCGGTACGGTCTGAGATCTTCTTTTCAAATTCAGCTAACTCGGCAAGGGAGGGGAATTCCCCGTAAATGAGCAGGTAGGCCGACTCGGTAAAACTTTTGAGCTCTGCTACCTGCTCGATTGGATATCCGCGATAGCGCAAAATTCCCCGGTCACCGTCAATGAAGGTAATGGCGCTTTGAGTAGAAGCCGTGTTCACAAAGGCAGGATCGAAAGAGCTCAGCCCGGTTTCATCCAGAAGTTTTGAAATGTCCAACCCGGAGTGACCCTGGGTGGAGCTGATAACTGGAAGCTCAAGTGAGGTCTGGCCGACTCTTAGGGTGACCTTGTCAATATCTGGCAATAGCTCTCCTTTTTTCAATTCAGCTACAGCCTAAAGCAACTCGAGTCGGCTAACCGCCCTCAAAATCTCATCGTCAGTCGCGGTAATCGAGAAGCGCACATAGTCATTGCCAGCAGTTCCGTAGAAATCCCCCGGAACCGCAATAATCCCTTTCTCGGCCAAATCCGCAATGGTTTTCCAGCAGTTCTCACCCTTAGTAACCCAAAGATACAGGCCGGCTTCAGAAGAAGAAATCGAGAACCCAGCTGCAATCAGAGCCGGCAAGAGCGTTTCTCTGCGCTTACGGTATATCTCCTTTTGAGCTGCCACATGTGAGTAATCCCCAAGAGCCGCAACCATCGCCCGCTGCACCGGAGTTGGCACCATCATCCCGGAGTGCATGCGAAGATTCACAATCCCCGCAATCAAAGCGCCATCACCGGCCGCAAATGCAGCCCGGTAACCGGCGAGGTTTGATTGCTTGGATAAAGAGTAAATGGACAAAATGTTTGTATTATCGCCGTCAGTGACCCTTGTGTCCAAGATGCAGGGGATGAACTCATCCCACTCGCCTACCCAACCAAGCTCGGCATAGCACTCATCGTTGACAATCACTGCTCCAAGCTCTCGGGCGCGCATTACGGCGGCCTTGAGCTTTGAAACTGCGAGTACTTCCCCGGAAGGATTACCAGGGCTATTAATCCAAATCAGTTTGGTGTTTTCCGGCCACTCCGCAGGTTCATC
>JBDNID010000147.1:0-3913 GCA_041688475.1 Aquiluna sp. | reverse complement strand
TTAGCCTGGGCTGGGTTTGGGCAACTACTGCGGAACTTTCTGATGAATCCCAAAAAACGCAAATTCTTTAATTGGGTAGCCGGGATACTGCTGGTCGCCTCGATGTTGCCGGTTCTGTTCTTGCGATAAAAAATCCCCCAAATAGCTGCCAATATTGGGGAGTGAATAAAACCGAAGCCGAAGGCCTCGGACCTAGTTTTAATAGGCTCTGGTCGGCTTCTTTAGCCTCAAACCTTGCCGATGGCATCTTCAAGACCTCCGCTCCGCTACTGGCTGCCTCCTTGACCAAAGACCCTATTGTCATTTCTCTGATGGCGGCACTTGTGATGCTCCCATGGCTGTTATTCGCAATCCCAATCGGCGGCATCGTCGACCGCATTGACCGCAGGATTTTATTAGCGACCGCCAATGCGGTGAGATTCCTAATGGCCGCCTACCTGGCGACAATGATTGCGCTGGATTCGATTACGATTCCCATCTTGTACATGGTGGTGTTCGTTTTTGGAATCGCGGAGGTGCTCCATGACACCACGGCCCAGTCGATGATTCCGCAGATCCTCAAACCAAAGAACCTCGAGCGCGGCAACGCGCGCCTCGAGATCGGTGCAGTGACGGTTGGGGAATTTATCGGAGCACCAGTCTCCGGAATATTATTTGCAGTCGCGATTGCGATACCTTTTTTCGTTGGTGGCGCAGGGGTCTTGGTGGCCGGCATTTTGGTTCTGACAATTCCGGGAAACCTCAAAAAACTAATGAAACTTGATGAGAATCAGGAGCCCATGGCCCCCACTAAGTTCTGGTCGGACATCCGCTTTGGCATCGGTTATCTCTATAACCACAAGGTGCTGCTAAAACTCGTTCTATTCACCTCTACCCTCGGGTTTTTCTGGGCTGCTACCGGATCAACCATGGTGCTCTTTTTAACCCAAACCCTCGAAGTCACCCCAGCATTTTTCGGCTTTGTTTTCACTGTCCCGGCGATTGGAGCCATCATTGGCTCGATCACAGGACCAAAGATTTCGGCCAAATATGGCAGAACTAACGTGATGGCATTTGCGATTGTTACCAGTTCGGCAATTACGGTTGCAACCGGACTCTCTCCCACGGTTTATTTCTTTGTGGCCTTTGGCTTGATCAATGCAATAACCATTACTTGGTGGAACATTTTTTTGATGTCCAGCTACCACCAGATCATTCCGAATGAGCTATTCGGCAGAATCCATGGCACCAGGAGAACTCTGGTTTGGGGCATGATGCCGATTGGCTCAATAGTTGGCGGGGTGATTGCCCAGTTTGGTTTGAGGATGCCGTATTTGATTGCTGGAAGCATTTCTTTGATCATCGCAATCATTGGCATCAGGTTCATAATTTCGCTCAGAAACCTACTCTCAGCGAACTAATGATAGCTGTTGGCGGCTACCGGTAGGCCCTAACGTTTAGGCTACTCAGAATAAAAAATCACTCCAACTTTGAGACATCTACTGTCAAATTAGGCCAGGCATCCTCGAGCAGCCCTGCCGTGAGATCAGAGAGTCGGGTTTTCTGAACGCCATATTGATTGAAGTTATCCGCATTCAACCAAGCCTCAAATGCCAGCTTTGCCTTGGGCCAGTCCCTATCTAAAATCGAGAACCAAGCGGTGTCGCGGTTATGCCCCTTGACAATGGTTGCCTGGCGAAACACCCCTTCAAAAGAGAATCCAAGCCGCATAGCGGCTTGGATGGAGGGTTTATTCAATGCATTGCACCTCCACTCGTATCTTCTATACCCGAGCTCGAATGCGTATTGCATCATTAGAAACATGGCTTCGCTGGCGATGGGCTTTCGCTGCATCAAAGGTGAAAAAGTTATCCAGCCAACTTCAATTGAAGCTGCTCTTTGATCTATTCGAAGATAAGCAGCGACTCCCACAGCCTTCTTTGTTTCAAGATCTACCACCGCATAAAACATCGGGTCTTGTTGATGCTGAAGCCTCGAAACCCAGCTGCGGTAATCGGCTTCGGATTGAAATGGCCCATGGGGCATGTAAGTGAAGAGGCTGTTTGTTCTATCTAAACTAAAAGCTTCAAACAAATCGGCCGCATGCTCGGTGGCTTCAAGCTTTTCAAGCCGGCAAAGTTGACCCAGCAAGGGCAAGGCGGATTCGGGCAATTGTGGCAAGTTGAAATCGGCAATCGGGACACCGACACGATTACCATGTGGATCGGATTCAGATTCAAGCCTCATGGCCTAAGAGTATCTAGTAGATCGGAGTGGCTCACCAGAACACAGCACTACCAACTGCCCTCGGTAACGAAATAGAAAACTAGGCTCAGTCCTCGGTAACTAGCTCAGGCTTCAGATCAAGTTTTCTCAGTAACTGGGCGTTTAGAGCGACAACTATCGTGGACAAGGACATCAAAAGCGCCCCAATTGACATTGGCAGGATGAAACCGATTGGCGCCAAGATGCCAGCAGCAAGCGGAACAGAGATCAAGTTGTAACCCGCCGCCCACCAAAGATTCTGGGTCATCTTTTTATAAGCCGCGTTAGATAGGTCAATGACCGAAATCACCGAACGCGGGTCATCGCTCACCAGGATTACTCCAGCCGAACCGATTGCGACATCGGTCCCTGCGCCAATGGCAATTCCAACATTTGCCTGAGCCAAAGCTGGGGCGTCATTCACGCCATCCCCAACCATTGCAAGGGTTCGGCCCTCAGCTTGCAGCTCTTTGACCTTCGCGGCCTTATCCTCGGGCTTCACACCGGCGAAGAAGCGATCAATACCCAGTTGCTTTGCCACGGTTGCAGCAATTGCTTCGGCATCCCCGGTAATCATGACTACGTCAATTTCCCTTTTAAAAAGGGCAGCAATAGCCGCTTTTGATTCTTCACGGATTTCATCGGCAAGAGCTAAAGCGCCTGCGACCTTCCCGTCAACAAACACGTGCAGAATGATCGCGCCTTCGCTTCGCCACTTATCAGCAATTGGCAACTCCGAACCAGATTCTTGGGTCAATAAATGTGGCCCACCCACTTGAATGACTTGGCTCCCCACCTTGGCCTTCACTCCAACCGCTGGAGAGGATTCAAAGTCTTTGGATTTTGGAACATCCAAATTTCTATCTTGGGCAGCGCTGACAATGGCCTTAGCCAGTGGATGCTCAGAATCAGCTTCTACCGAAGCGGCAAGCGCCAAAAGCTCGTCTTGGCCCAGCCCTGCGGCAGACTCGATTGCGGTAACAACTGGCTTTCCCTTGGTCAGGGTTCCAGTCTTGTCAAATAAGACGGTGTCGACCTTGCGCATTGTTTCAAGCGCCAGTCGGTCTTTAATGAGAACCCCCGCCTTAGCGGCTCGCTCGGTGGAGATGGAAACCACCAGCGGAATTGCGAGTCCCAGCGCATGTGGGCAGGCTATAACTAAAACGGTGATGCTTCGAATCACCGCAGCATCAGGCATTCCTAAGACGCTCCAGGTAACAGCCGTGATTGCGCCCGCTGAAAGTGCAAACCAAAATAACCAGCCCGCAGCCATATCTGCTAAACGCTGAGCTCTAGAGGTTGAGGACTGCGCCTCGGCCACGAGTTTTTGAATTCCGGCCAGTGCCGTGCCCTCCCCAACCGCGGTAATTTCAACCCGTAGTCCGGAGTCCGTTGCCACCGTTCCAGCGATAACTAGATCGCCTTTGCCCCTTCGAACCGCGATCGATTCACCGGTTAGCATCGATTCATCCATGCTGGCGGACCCCTGCAAAATTTTGCCATCAGCTGCGACCTGACCGCCTGGTCGCACCACAATTACATCGCCGATTTCTAGCATCGCTGGGGAGACCACCACCACCTCTTCGCCCTCCACTCGCTCGGCTTCATCTGGCAGCAGCGCTGCCAGGGAATCAAGTGCTGAGGTTGTCTGAGCTAGTGAGCTCATTTC
>JBDNID010000146.1:0-3212 GCA_041688475.1 Aquiluna sp. | reverse complement strand
TGGTCGATGCGTACCACGAGGATCAGGCTCCAAATGCAAAAGGGGGGATGGACACCCGAACCGTTTTGAAGTTGGATTACCGACTTTCACCAGTTAAGGCTGCGGTTTTTCCTCTCAGTCGTAATGAGGAGCTAAACCCGATAGCCAAAGAGCTAGCTCAGGATCTGAGAAACCACTGGAACATCGAATACGACGATGCCGGTGCTATTGGGAGGCGTTATCGCCGTCAAGACGAAATTGGCACCCCATTTTGCATAACCGTTGACTTTGACACACCAAATGACCTGGCTGTCACAGTCAGAGAGCGTGACTCAATGGCTCAGGAGCGAGTAGCGCTTTCTCAGATCAAGAGCTATTTGGTTGAAAGGCTTGCCGGCTAAGTTGGGCTTGAAATACGGCAAACACGAAATTGCGGTACCAGTTGTTCTGGCTCCGATGGCGGGTATTACCAACACCGCTTACCGAAGGCTTTGCCGAGAGTATGGCGGGGGCTTATTCGTATCCGAGATGGTTACGTCGAGGGCACTTGTTGAGCGCACCGAAGAGTCGATGAGGCTCATCGGACACCACGAGACGGAGGATATTCGATCTGTTCAGCTTTACGGAGTTGACCCGAAAATTATTGCGGAAGCAGTCACGATGCTGGTGGCCGAGAATAGGGCGGACCACATAGATCTGAATTTCGGTTGCCCAGTTCCAAAAGTAACAAAAAAAGGCGGCGGTGCTGCCCTTCCCTGGAAACGCGATCTTTTTGCTGCGATCGTAAATTCGGCGGTTCAGGCGGCTGGGGACATCCCAGTCACGGTGAAAATGCGAAAGGGCATTGATAGCGAGCACCTCACATATCTGGATGCTGGTAAAGCGGCTCGAGATGCAGGCGTGGCGGCCATTGCCCTACATGGAAGAACCGCCTCGGATTACTATTCCGGAACCGCGGACTGGCAGGCAATTGCAAAGTTGCGTGAATCATTGCCAGATGTTCAGGTTCTGGGCAACGGAGATATCTGGTCCGCTCAGGATGCTGTAAACATGATGGAGCAAACCGGGGTTGATGGAATTGTGGTCGGCAGAGGCTGTCTTGGTAGGCCTTGGCTTTTCGCCGATTTAGAGCAGGCCATCTCCGCTTATGTAGCGGGGGATAAGAATCCGACCATCACTCAGGTTATGCCTTCTTTGGGTGAAGTGGCCGATGGCTTTTATCGACATGCCGAATTACTCGTCGAATATTTCGAGGAGGAGGGGCGAGCTTGTCGAGATATTCGCAAGCACGTCGCTTGGTATTTTAAGGGCTACCCGGTTGGTGGCGAATTCAGGGCCAGGCTGGCTCAGGTCATGTCCTTGGATCACATGCGCGAAATTCTTTCGGAGCTGGATGGCTCTATTCCTTATCCGGGCGATGAAGCTGAAGGTCCAAGAGGTCGTCTCGGATCCGTGAAGTCTTGTTCACTTCCCGAAAATTGGCTGGATTCTAGGGAGCTGTCCGGTGACCATAAGTCAATCTTGCAACAGGCTGAGCTTTCGGTTTCGGGTGGCTAGTTGAATAATTTAGATACCGACGAGCCCGGGTACAAGGATTTCGATCGAGAGAGGTTTGTCGGTCAACCGTCTTCGAGCATGGTCAGACGTGGAGAGTTTGCCCGCGATCGGGCAAGGGTGTTGCACTCCGCCGCATTTAGGAGACTATCCGCGAAGACCCAGGTCTTGTCCCCGGCATCCGGTGATTTTGCGAGAACCAGGCTTACGCATTCGCTTGAGGTCGCACAGGTTGGCCGAGAACTCGCAACTGTTTTAGGGGTGGACCCAGATTTGGTCGATATGGCTTGTTTGGCGCACGACTTAGGGCACCCGCCATTTGGTCATAATGGTGAGTCGGCATTGAACTTCTGGGCTGCCGACATCGGTGGTTTCGAGGGAAACGCGCAAACCTTCAGAATCCTTACAAAACTTGAACCAAAAATTTACGATGACCACGGTAATTCTCGCGGCCTAAATCTAACCCGATCCTCGCTTGATGCCGCTACAAAATACCCCTGGTTGCTGTCTCAGGCCGCCGAACATGGCAATAGCTTTAAGTTTGGGGTCTATCAAGACGACTTGGAAGTGTTTTCATGGATGCGCCAGGGTGCTCCCGATGGCGCTAAGTGCGTTGAGGCACAAATTATGGATTTTTCCGATGATGTTGCTTACAGCGTGCACGATTTTGAAGATGCCATAGTTGAGGGCTTTTTAGACCCAGCTTTGATTTCTGATCCCCTGGCAACTGCTGAGCTAGTTGAAGAGGTAGGTAAGTGGTCTGGCGGCAAGCTCGCCAGAGTCCAACTAGAAGAGGCACTTGACGCTCTTAGGAGCTCTAAATTTTGGCTGATTGAGTTTGATGGTTCGCCTAGGCACTTGGCGAAGCTCAAGAATCTGGCCAGTGAAATGATTGGTTCTTTTGTATCTCGGACCACCGAGACGATTTTGGAAAATGCATCGAAGTCATCTCTGACACGATACCGAGCTGGCGTCATTATTCCTTCCAAGGTAAAAAGCGAGATAGCGGTCCTAAAGGGCTTGGTGGCCTCTCAGGTTATGACCCACAATTCCAGGCAGCCTTTTTATGAGAGGCAGCGCCAACTTCTCATATCCCTCGCTGATCAGCTGTTGGCGGCCAATGGAGAGCGCTTGGACGCAACATCCTTGGAGGCGTTTTCGAGGGGTAGGACAACCGAAGAAAAAAAGCGCGCGATTGTGGATCAGGTGGCTTCACTTACCGACCCTGCGGCAATCGCCTTACACACGCTTATAACCACCTAGGATTCTGGGTATGCCGGGTCGAGTTCGCCAGAGTGATATAGAAGAGCTAAAGGGCAAGGCTGACATTGTTGATGTCGTTTCCGGCTATGTTTCACTGAAGCCCGCTAGCGCAGGGAGCTTCAAGGGCCTGTGCCCATTTCATTCAGAAAAATCTCCAAGTTTTAATGTTCGTTCTTCACCCGCTTTTTATCATTGTTTCGGCTGTGGAGCTGGCGGAGATGTCTATAAGTTTTTGCAGGAAATCGAATCAATTTCCTTTGCCGATGCGGTTGAGCGGCTAGCGGATAAGACCGGGTTCACCCTGACCTACGATGAAGGCAGCTCTCACGAGGTTTCGAATCGCTCTCGACTGTTAGCGGCAAACAGCGAGGCTGCAAGCTTCTATCAGAGCCAACTCGCATCGGATGAAGCTCAAG
>JBDNID010000145.1:0-4927 GCA_041688475.1 Aquiluna sp. | reverse complement strand
TCCTGAACCACCAGGTCCACTATGTGGAATCGGGTAGCCCAGATTCTGACCGATTAATCCTTTTGCTGCACGGTTTTGGCTCTAGCGCCCTAACTTGGAATCAAGTTATTGAACCGCTGGGGGAATTCGGGCACGTCATCGCCTACGACCGGGCCGCTTTTGGTTTCACCGATCGCCCGACCAGCTGGGAAGGCGTAAATCCTTATTCCTCAGCCGGGCAACTCGCCGTGATTGATGAGTTGATCAATGAATTTGGCCAGGGTAAGAAGGTCGCGCTTATTGGCCACAGTGCTGGGGGTTCGCTGGCCTTGGCTTACGCGCTAGATCATCCAGACACCGTGACATCTTTAGTTCTAGAGGCCCCTGCGGTTTATGAAACTGGCGGATCTCCTGAATGGCTAAACATTCTTTTCAAGATTCCGCAGTTGAACCACGTCGGTCCGCTATTGGTCTCTCCGATTGCCGAGAGCGGGCTTTCGGTTCTAGATCAAAGCTATAACGATGAATCCAAAATAACTCAAGAGACCAGAGATAACTACACGGCACCGCTCAAGGTAAAAGGGTGGGAACGCGGTTTCTGGGAGTTCAATAAAGCGGGTAGAGAGCTAAATCTCACCGACCGACTCGGTGAGCTCAGGGTTAGAACACTGATAGTCACCGGTGATAACGACCAAATTGTTGAAACCGATAACTCAATTCGGCTGGCTGGAGGGCTGCCCGGTTCTGATCTTGTGGTGATTCCAAATGCGGGGCACTTACCAAACGAAGAAAAACCCAAAGAATTCCTGAACGCCCTAATCGGATTTCTGGAACAATCCAAATAGGGTTTGAGAATGACTTATAAAACCACTTTTGGCTCGTTTAGGTTGCTATTGGGGATTGCCCTTTTGGGCTCGGTGGTCTGGCAGATTACCGACCGGATAGCCAATAACTTATTTCGCCCCCTGGAGTACTTCACCTACCTAAGCATTGACTCCGCTATCTATGCCGGGGTGGTGCTCTTGATTTCCGGCGCACTGCTTTTGAACCACAAAAGAGAAACCGTTCGACTGAATGTGATTCGTCTGGGAGCAACGGTAGCGATGATTGTGGTTGGCGCCGGCTATCACCTATTTTTAGGAGACGAATCTGGCAGCCCGCTAGATGTCGGCTATGACTGGCCGGTACTCCCGAACCTCATCATTCACACCTATGGCCCAATCCTTGTAACCCTCGATTACCTATTTTCAGTTAAGGGGCCAAAGCCAAGCCTTTCAAAAGCGCCCTGGCTTTTGATTTTCCCGCTGATCTGGATCACCTACTCGATTATTCGGGGTTCAATCGATGACGTTTGGCCTTATTGGTTCTTAAACCCCGAAGAAGTCGGGGTTGGTGGGGTTGCGATTTATATAATCGGCTTTGCAATTTTCGGCCTGGGGCTTGGCTTCACCCTGCTAGTACTTCGGCGTCTCATGCAAAAAATAACGGGGCATTAAATTCGGCGAATACCTAACTGGCATAAGACCTAGGCTTTGACCTTATTCGTGAAATTATTTCCCAATAGAGGCGGTTGTTTAGACACATGGAACTAACTTCGAAACTCACAATGCTAGATGGCTCTGAAAAGAGCTTCCAAGACTACGCCGGCAAGGTCGTCATGGTGGTGAATGTTGCCTCTCGATGCGGCCTTAGCCCGCAGTATGAGACTCTCGAAGAGCTTCAGCAAAAGTACCAGGCACGCGGCTTTACGGTGTTGGGGGTCCCTTCGGGTTCCTTCAAACAAGAACTCAAAGACGAAGACGCAATTGCGGAATATTGCTCCACCACCTGGGGGATTAGCTTTCCTATGACTCAAAAGGCCGAAGTCAATGGCCGCAAGCGCCACGAGCTATATAAGTCACTTGTGAAAACCAAGGATTCTCACGGGCTCGCAGGGCCAGTTATGTGGAACTTCGAGAAGTTCGTGATCTTGCCCAACGGTGAGATCCACCGCTTCAGGCCCACCACCAAACCAGACGACGAGGCAATCGTTTCACTAATTGAGGCCAATCTTCCCGAGTAACCTTTGGGTTATGGAACCAAAAGATTTTCCGATAAAAGTAGTTGCCGCCATCATCCAAGATGAAGACGGCAACTTTTTTTGTGCGAAGCGTGGTTCATGGAAATCCACTCCCAATAAGTGGGAGTTTCCTGGGGGGAAAGCCGGACCGGGAGAAGATCTAGAAATCGCATTGAAGCGCGAAATAGAAGAAGAGCTCCATGTCGAAATCGAAGTGCTTTCGCTTTTTGATCAAAACATCACCAATGGCATTGAGCTAATTTGCTTTTTGGCCCGGTTGGCCGGTGAAAAGCCGCTTTTCTCAACTGACCACTCGGAGCTTATTTGGGTGGGCAAAAAAGAACTTGCAAAGCTTGATTGGGCCGAGGCCGATCTGCCAGCGCTCAAAAAACTGCTTTTTTCTTTTTAGTGAGGTTTAAATTCCGATTGTCCTCAGCGGGAACCTGAGGTATTCAGCCTTAGCCTCTAGGTTTGGGTTTCGCCAAGCCAAATCATCGGCTAATTCGGCGAGCGATGCCCAGAAAAAGACCGTAATTAGGTCCACGCTCAAATAGCTGATTGTGTCGCCCGGGAAAGCCTTGGCTAAAAATCTTCTCAGAAGCGGTGGGATGTCTCCTAGGCCGTGTTCATGCAGCTGAGCCCTGACCTCGAGCTCTAGGTGCCGGGCTCGCTTTGGGTTCCAAATAAGAGCTGGGGAGGGGTAGTGCAGCATTTCGCTGAGCTGCAGCGCCTCGCGATAGCGAACATCTTCTAATCGATCAAATAGCGGAGCAAAACGCTCCATCTCATAGCCAGCCTTGCGCAAATCTAAAATATCCGGAAAAGCCACAAAGCGGTAAAAAGGAACGTGCGGTCTTACCGGCTGATAGGGCAGCGAAGTGAAACTCGCTGCCAAGGGGTCAATCCCCACCGAAGCCGCCCCCCAGGTGTTGAAAGCTTCATCCGGGTAAGGGATTTTCTCCAGCTCTTCTGGGGTGGGCATGGAATCGGTCACGTCTAATTGTGCGTCACCCGGGACGGCTTTTGTTGTGATTATTGGGAGAATAATCGAATTGAGCCCAAGGCGTAGCTGGCCAAGAACTGCCGACTGGGCTTATCGGATTTTTCGCCCAAAACCCTGAAAATGTCCGCAAACGTAGTCTTTTGAAAAAAATCACAAGTCACAGCCCCGAGTTTTCGCATTGGATGCCTTCTGGGCTAATCGGTGGGACCCCCGATTTGAACACGAAAGACCCAAAATACTCCTTCTGGCGGGCAGCTACTCAATCATCTCGATGTCTCAAGAATAGTTGTCACTGGCACAAGATAGCGTTGGAGTGATTGGAGGGGAAATTTTGGAATACGTCATTTTTGCATTGCTGTTGTGGTTTTTTATCGCAAGAAGCCAGAAAAAGAAACTAAAAAAGGCCGGAAAGACACTTACTAGGTCGATTGCTCAAGAGCAAGCGCGCTACGACAAATACATGAATAGCCTTCCGACTCTCAAGGGCGACGACAGTTACTCCCAAGAAGTCCGAGGCGAGTTTGCTTATAAAGAGATGCTCGATAATTTTGGCGGGTGGCTCAAAGACAAACACCCTGGCAAGGATGAAATATGGGTGATAGTCGAAACCGAACCCAACAACATCCACGATCCAAACGCGGTTCGAATCGAAACCGGTCAGGAGACTGTTGGTTACATTCCTCGCGAAGAAGCGTTGGAATTCGCCAATGAGCTCAAGCAGTTCGACGGCCGCGCCAGATGTAGTGCAAGATTTTATTGGGATGAGTTTGGTAATAAAAGTTCACTAACCCTCGATGTGATTAGGCCACTCCGACAAGATAATTTAGTTCTGTAAATTTTCGATTCTTGCGATTTTCGATTCTTGCGCTTAGGCTCGTGGAATGCGGATAATTCTCGATTCAAACCCCGATCTTAAAAGAACAGCGTCCACACTAATAAATGAGTCCTCCAACCTAGAGCTCACCCTTGAGGGGCAGGTTTTAGAATTAGGCGAGTCTTTCAACAGAGCCCTAAAAAAGATGGCCCAGGAGCACATTGCTGGAAATGAAATTACTGTGACCTCAGAGACTGCTCTATTGACCTCTCAGCAATCGGCTGATTTCCTAGGTATCTCTAGGCCAACCTTGATAAAACTACTGAAGGAGTTTCACACCCCAGTCCAATCAACCGGAAGCCACCGGCGAATTCGCTTCTCCGATCTGTTGGTGCTAGAGGACCAATTGAGAGATAAAAGGGAAGTAGCGTTCAAACAGCTAATCGAGATCAGCGAGAATGCTGGGCTATACGCCCTAACCGAAGATGGCTTCAACCCTCTTGTCAAAGAATAATGTTGCAATAATTCTGGATACTCGAGTTATCTCAGGAAGCCACTTCATGCGGGACTTGTTTGAGCGCAACAGAAAAGGGCTTTCAAGTGAGGTATCCCTAATTGCGGCTTGCGATCAGAACCCGATAGTCTCGAGCACAGATTACCTTCGCGCTCTTGGAAACCAAGGTTTTGATTGGCTGGTTCAGCTCTAGCCCAACATATCGTGACGAACAATGGTTGCATTGCGATCTGGTCCGACCCCAATGGCGCTGATTCTGGTGCCACTGAGTTTCTCTAATGCCAAAACATATTCCCGGGCGGTCTTTGGGAGTCCCTCGAATGTTGTAACACCAGTGATGTCCTGATCCCAACCCGAGAACATTTCATATATTGGCTTAGCGTGATGGAAATCGGTTTGAGAAACCGGGATCTCCTCGCTACGAACACCGTCAATGTCGTAGGCAACACAGACCGGAATCTCTTTTAGCCCAGTCAGCACATCTAGCTTGGTCAAAAAGATGTCGGTCAGCCCATTAATTCGAGTCGCATACTTGGCAATCGGAGCATCGAACCAACC
>JBDNID010000144.1:0-5758 GCA_041688475.1 Aquiluna sp. | reverse complement strand
GGAATCGTCGGACTGCCCAATGTCGGCAAGTCAACCCTGTTCAACGCACTCACCAAGAACAATGTTCTGGCGGCAAATTACCCTTTTGCCACCATTGAGCCCAACATCGGTGTTGTGAACCTGCCGGACCCCCGCCTGACTCGTCTCGCAGCGATATTCGGTTCTGAGAGGATACTGCCAGCGCCCGTGTCTTTTGTCGATATTGCGGGAATCGTGCGTGGGGCATCAGTCGGCGAAGGCCTGGGCAATAAGTTTCTAGCGAATATTCGAGAAGCCGACGCTATAGCTCAGGTGGTTCGAGGTTTCAGCGACTCTGACGTGATTCACGTGGATGGCAAAGTAGACGCGAAGTCGGACATCGAAACCATCAATACCGAATTGATTCTTGCAGATATGCAAACTCTCGAAAAAGCTCGACCAAGAATTGAAAAAGAAGTCAAAACCAAAAAAGTCGAGGCCTCGGTTCTCGCGGCGATCGATGAAGCACTTGAGGTGCTGAATAACGGAACACCTTTATCTTTGAGCAAGGTCGATCTTGAGCCAATCAAGGAGCTGGGCCTTTTGACGGCCAAGCCCATTCTTTTTGTTTTTAACGTTGACGAGGGAATTCTTTCGGACCCAGCTCAGAAAAAAGCTTTAGCTGACTTGGTTGCTCCTGCTGAGGCGGTGTTTCTAGACGCCAAGGTCGAGTCAGAACTAATAGACCTTTCCACCGAGGAAGTCAATGAGTTATTGCAGTCTTTGGGCCAGGAGCAATCCGGGCTCGATCAGTTAGCGCACATCGGTTTTAAGACCCTCGGGCTTCAGACATACCTAACTGCAGGACCCAAAGAAACCAGGGCCTGGACAATCAAAAAGGGTGCCAAGGCTCCGCAGGCAGCCGGTGTCATCCACACTGATTTCGAGCGAGGCTTTATTAAGGCCGAAATTGTTTCCTTTAGTGACCTGGATTTCTCCGGCTCAATGAATGATGCCAAGGCCGCTGGCAAGGTGCGCATGGAGGGCAAGGAATACGTTATGCAAGATGGCGATGTAGTGGAGTTCCGCTTCAACGTCTAATTCCTCCTGAAGTGGCAGCCCAAAGATCTTTGAAAACCCCGTGGCCTATTTTCGAGGCAAGGGAACCAGGGCCTGTGCATTCTAGATCGAGGCTACGAGGATGGCTTTGGTGAGCGCTTAGCTGGTGGCGGAGGGACCTCCTTGGCCGCGAAGACATCCGCGAAGATAATTGTTACTGGCCCCTGTTTGGTCTCTACGACGCACTGACTTTGCGTGCGGGAGAAAAGAAAGCCGAGGGCGTCAGTGAACCCTGCGTCAATCCGCGTGCGAACTACCACGCGGGTCCCTAGTTTCACGCTAAGCAGAAATGTGACCGAAGCTTTGTCCATCGGGCCGAGCCTATCCCACGGCTTATTTGCGTACTGATCGAAGATCTCCAAACAGGCGTCGGGACCGATTCTATGAGCATGATTGGATTCTGATGACGTTTGGATTTAGTGCCAGACCCCTCCACAGTTCGATCTCTCAGAGTCAAATTCCCAACCCCCATTTCACTTGGGAGTTAAAATGCTGTAATTAGCGTTGATCAAAAATCGCCTCTATAAAAAGCCCGCTTGTAGCTATTTGTTTAGCTCACTGTCATTGCGCCCGCTCGCTCTATTCCGAGCTCTCTCACGAAGCAGGCCAGCTTCGTGAGAAGTCACGGCCACGAGCGTCACAGCGACAAGAGGCAACACGAACCACAACATAATCGATGTGAATCCCTCGGCCGCGTCATTCTCGGTGGAGGCAAGAACGAGATAAGCGGTATAGGCAACGTAAAGAGCCACGAACATCCCACCTTCCCAGCGGGCGATGACAAAGCCTGTGAAAGCAATGGGTAGTAGAGCTATCGCGACTGCAAGCATTAGCGGCATGTCTAGCCCGATGGCCGCCGAGGGAACCGGGATGCCTTCTCCAAAAATGATCGCCGGTAGCCCTAAAACAAATCCGATATTGAAGATGTTGCTGCCAACTATATTTCCGACAGCCATGTCGGTTTCGCCGCGCCTAAGCGCAATGATTGAAGTGGCTAGCTCGGGTAGTGAGGTTCCGATTGCCACCACCGTGAGCCCGATAACTAGGCTACTCACCCCTAGATAGGTGGCGATGTTCACTGCCCCGGTAACTAGAAATTGAGCACCAAGTACCAAAAGGCCAATGCCTGCGGCCAGCAAGATTACCGCGAGCCAAAGTGGAACCGGTTTGCTGTTGAGCGAAGGCTCAGTGGGCTCATTATCGGGGCTTGAAGACTCTCTTTTACCTACAACGATGCTGATGATTGTATGCAGCACGAGGACTCCGAGTAATAAAACGCCATCGAAAAGGCTAATTTTTCCGTCAAGGCTTACAACCACCAGCAAGATGGTCAGCCCCACCATGACGGGAATGTCAAATCGCACAATTTGTCGCTTGATGACTAGTGGACTGATGATTGCAGAGATGCCCAGAATCAAAAGAATATTTACAATGTTGCTTCCGACAACATTTCCCACAGCCAAGTCGGGCTCACCATCGATGACCGCTCCCACTGTCACTGCAAATTCCGGTGCAGATGTTGCGGCAGAAACAACTACCAGGCCAATTATCAGCGGGGACAGCCCTACCTTGGCTGCCAGAGTGGACGCGCCTCTAACAAGGGCTTCTCCGCCCAAAACTAAAAGGACTAAGCCAGCAATCACTAAAACGATGTCAATAATATTCACTTGAGAAGCTTACATTTTTTGATAGGCCACAAGCTCAAGAGCCTGGGCCTAATTATCAAGCTTCTTTAATCGCTATTAGCGCCAGCGCTAATCTTTCGGACAGATATTCGCCTAGGGGTCTAAGGGCTGAATCAGGGGCGCTTGGGATCCAGCGGATCATGAGCACAGAATCTTGGTTGGAATTCAGTTGAAGCACCAGTGGTCCTCGCTCCTTGGCCAGCGCTTCTGGGTCATCTAGAGGAATTGGGCGAGCGTCAATCAAAACTGTGGTGTTCTCAGGAAACCGGGCTCCGAGCAACTTGTCTTTCAGGCCTCTGCGAATCTGAGCGTTTTGGGATTGATGGTCTGGAGCGACCTCTCGGCTGGCTCTCACTATCCTCTTTGGCTCGAATACATCACCTTGACTCGTGACAAAGAGTGCCCCAATCAAGAACCCCTCGCCGGCTTTTCTAAAAGTTTCGGACACTGGAATCATCCCTAGCATCCGGTGCTCAGGGATGCTATTTGCAAGTTGCTCTGGTGTTGCTCCCGCTTCGCGGAGCCTATTGGCCGCGTTCGCAAAGAGGGCTCTTGCCTGCTTAATCGCCTCCAGGGAGTTCATAAAGCTAATCGTGCCGAAGAAGCTCGCGAGTTGCAAGGTGAAAGAGCACAAAAGCCGGAGTTGCCCGAGATGAGTTAGCCTTTGCTGATGTCTCGCAAAGGTCTCATTCTTTTTAGTCTCGCTGGGCTATTTTGGGGTATCCCATATTTTCTCATCGCGATTGCGCTCGAGAGCTTTTCCACTCCGACCATTGTTTTCGCTAGGACGGCTATCGGAGCCATCATCTTGATTCCCTACGCAATAAAAACCGGAGCCCTAAAACCAGCGCTCAAGGCTTGGCCTTTTGTTCTGCTTTTCGCCGCCTTAGAAATGATTGGCCCGTGGTTTTTGATCACCGAAGCTCAGAAGCACATCTCTTCGGGACTCGCGGGACTCTTGATTGCAACGGTTCCGTTTTACGCCGTCGCGATTTTAGCCTTGCTGTTTAAAGATCGAACCGCATTGCGACCGGTTCCCTTGGCCGGCATGGCAATTGGGTTTTTGGGTGTCGGGATCATCATTGGGATCGATTCGATCGTTGGAGATACCAGCGTGCTTTGGATCGGTGCCGTAGTGCTAGCCGCGCTCGGTTACGCTAGCGCAGCAATTATGGCGAATCGAAAACTGGGAGAGGTCCCAATCGCGGGAACAATCGGTCTTTCAATGCTGATTGTTTCTGTGGTGTATTCCATTCCTGCAAGCTCATTCATTCCCAAAGAGATTGCTAATAATCCTCCACTGGAATCATGGCTGGCGATTTTAGCTCTCGGAGTAGTGTGCTCGGCGCTGGCTTTTGTGATCTTCTTCAGGTTGCTTCGCGAGGTTGGCGCGGTCAAGGCAACCCTTATAACCTATGTAAACACTGCAGTTGCGATTTTGTTGGGCACTGTTTTCTTGTCAGAGCCAATAACGCCCGGGCTTATTGCCGGCATTCCACTCATCGCGCTTGGGTTATATCTTTCAACCAAAAGACCAGGCCTAAAAAAGATGCCGAGGCGATTCGGTTCTGATGAAGATTCGAGTTCTTAACTTTTTTGGGAATCTTCGCATTTGAAGGAGCCTTTTATTTTATTTCGCTTACACTCTTTAAATGTCGACTCTCACTCCAGCAAGACCGCTCACTAATTTCAATCTAATACTTACCCAGGTGCGCGATGCGGGCCTGATGAAGAAGCGACCTAGCTTCTATATAATCCGCCTTGCAGTCATTTCAGTAATCGCAACCGCTCTGTGGGTAGCGGCTGGATTTATAGCCAGCGCTGCGAATAATTCGCAGTGGTGGATCATCGCAGGTTTCGCTCTAGCGGGACTGCTAGGGGTCATGAGCGCTCAGTATGGCTTCATTGCTCACGAGGCTTCTCACCGACAGGTTTTCAGCAACAACAAGGCCAACGACTGGCTGGGTCTTATTCTGGCCAATCTTTTCGCTGGTCTGAGCTACGGCTTCTGGCTAAAAAAGCACAATAAGCACCACCAGCGTCCCAACCAGATTGGCGAAGACCCAGACATCGCGATTCGCGTACTGAGCTTCACAACTGAATCTAAAGAATCTAAGAAGGGTCTTGAGCGCTGGGTTTCCGACCGTCAGGGCTTCTTGTTCCCATTCCTACTCTTGTTTACCGGCTTTGACTTGCTGTTGGACTCGGTCGCTGGGATGAAGCGGAAAGACCGCACACTCAAGATTCGAATCCTGGAATTTTCACTCATGGTTATCCGGCAGACCGCTCCTTACATTGTTATGGGTCTAATGTTCGGCTGGCTCTGGGCCATTGCGCTGTGGTTCTTTATGATGATGACCTTTGGCTTTTTCATGGGCGCGGCTTTCGCTCCGAATCACAAGGGAATGCCGCTGGTCGAGAAGGATTCGAAGTTAGATTTCTTCGAGCGCCAGGTACTTACCTCGCGCAACATCCGCGGCAGCTGGTTGAAGGACAACCTCATGGGTGGTCTCAACTACCAGGTTGAACACCACTTGTTCCCATCGATGGCTCGTCCAAATCTTCGCAAGGCTCACGTTATTGTCAGTGAGTTCTGCAGGAAGAACGATGTCACTTTGGTAGAAATGAATCTTTTTGCCAGCTACCTAGTAATCATGAAGCACCTAAATAAGGTAGGCCTTAGCAATAACGTCAATCCTTTCAATTGCCCAATGGTTGCGGAGCTAAGACCCCGAAGCTAACATCGTAGTCACGCACGTAATGACATCTTTAAATTCATGCGAATCCAAAGAATTAAATAGGGGTTGCTAGGTGATGGGAGCTAATTGCAACATCTACAATCGCGGTTCGAGCAAATTCTGAGCGGGCATCAGCAACAACTTAGTTTCTAACTTTGCCTAATAGCTTCGGGGGCTAGGGCTCGTAAGCTAGCCCCTCGGGAACTGAAATAAAGACGCATCGGGACAATTAGCTGTTTGGCGGCCTGATCATTAGAG
>JBDNID010000022.1:0-3050 GCA_041688475.1 Aquiluna sp. | reverse complement strand
TTCACTTATTTAGTTATTTCTTGAACACTAAACCATTACTTGAACTTTAGACACCTGCTTTGACCCGCGTGTCGCAAGAAGTTTTTAAATTTAGAACTAAACCCTTATTCTACGGAGAGTAGAATTTATGTTTGACGTACACAAATTTTGCTGGTACCCACCCACAAAGATTGAATTCAAATGCTTAAGGCTGCTGCCTAGGCGCCTCACTTTTGGTTTCGGCCGGCCTTTTTTACTATGAGGCCCAAGTCTCTTCTGAGGGCAGCCCAAATGCCTGGCTTTTGTGGAATTCCTAAATGCAGGATCTCTGCGGGCAATTTGTTCAAATTCGAAGACACCTTGATGAACTGGATCTCTTAAATGAGTGGACCACCTCGATTGGTTCGAGCAAGTTTGCAATTGGAGCTGGACTAACCGAGACTGAAGCCATCGAACAGGCGCTATTCTCATAGAGTGTCAAGACCTCCTAGAACCCCAAAGGTTCGGACGGTTATAGCTTCAGGAAGTCAACTTTCACCCAGAATGCTGGGTATCTACATCGGGATTCTGGCCCTTTCGCTCAGCCTAATTCCGTTCGCGATTGACCCCCACCTTCCGACCTTCCCCTACATTGCAGATTTCTTTGGCCTACCCCAGGGCACGATTCAGTCTTCTTTGGCAGGCGTGACAATCGGGGTCGCGGTAGGTCAAGTTTTGATTGGCCCGTTAACTGATGCTTTTGGCCGAAGATTGCCAATGATTATTGCGATGCTTGGATTTGCAGCGGCCACGCTTTTAGTCATGATCGCTCCAAGCTTTGAAGTGTTCATGGCCCTTCGTTTTTTGATGGGCCTTTTTGGTGCCTCAGCTGATGTCATCGGCCGAGCAATCGTGAGAGACCTATTTCGTGGTCAAGCGATGCAGCAAATGCTCTCGAGAATCTTTATGTTTCAAGCACTTTCACCGATTCTCGGCCCAATCGTTGGCGCTCAGTTACTGGGGGTGGGTCCCTGGCAAAATGTCTTTTTGGTCTTTGGGTTGGTTGGCTTGGCGCTGAGCATATTCTCAATGCGCTTTTTGGTTGAAACACTTCCTGTTGCCCAACGTCGGAGCCCTTCGCTTGTGGGCATGGTTCGCGGCTATCGCTCGGTGCTGAGGGATCCGGTGTTTGTGGGCTTGATGCTTTTTGGCGCCAGTGGTCTGGCGGGAATATTTGGCTACCTCAACATTGTGCCAATTCTTTACCAGGAGAGCTTTGGACTAGACACCGCAAGCTTTGGCCTTTGGATTTCAGTGAACGCGATTGCGCTTTGGTTCGGATTCCAATCCGGTGGAATAATGGCGAAGCGTTTCAAAGCGCAATGGATGCTTTTGGTTTATTCAATCGCTGGCCTGGTGGTTGGCGGTTTGATGATCACCACTGCCGGTAGCGGCTTATTGGTTGCAGAGTTGCTCTTCTTGGCTCAGCTATTCCTATTCGGCTCGGCCGGAACTTCGATTCCGACCCTAGCGCTTTACAACCACGGCACCGAGGCCGGGAGCGCGTCTTCATTACTGGGAATGACCGCATTCACGGCGGCCAGCGTTTTCGGGGCTCTTGCGGCAGGCTTGGACGCCAGCACCACCTTCGACATGGGGATTTTGCTGGCCAGTTTCTACGCGTTTGCTTTGATTGTGATTTTCACTCTAATTAAGCCCTGGTTGCTGCCTGATCTTCGAGAGCCCGCTGCGACTAAGAACTAATTAGTTTGTTTATGACGAGGCCCTTGGCTTTGACCCAAGACCTTTGCGTTGAGCCAAGAAGGCCCCCAAGATAACCAACAGCGCTCCAGCTGGTTCATACCAGTGCAGTTCTTCACTCAACAATAAGACCCCCCAAATTGTCGCTATCACGGGGTTGGTATAGGTCACAATCGCAGCGGTGGCGCTGCCGGCTTGGGCCACCACACCGTGAAACAGCCGATAGGCGAAGCCAGAGCCCAAAACCCCGAGAGCTAAAAGCGCGCCGACCGTCTCCAGCCTAGGCTCAGCCACAAACAGAGGCCCGGTCAGTAGGTATAGCGGCAGCAGGGTCAGGGCGGCGGTTGAGACCTGAGCGGCCGCAGTGGTGGTGGCAGGGAGCCCCATCGGGGTGATGTGTTTTCGGATATAGGGACCACCAATGCCGTAGGACATTGCTGCCATAACCAGTGCGATTATTGCGAAGGGCTCGTTATCCCCAAACCCTTGCCAAACCCCGAGGGTTATTGCAACGCCGATTAGGCCAATTAGCAAGCCGACAATCGCCAGCATGGAGATCTTCTCTGTCTTGTAGATAACCAAGATTGATAGCAGCGTGAACATCGGGGTAGCGGCACCGATGATGGCGGCCAACACACTGGTGGTTGACTGTTGGGCAAATGAGAAAAGTGAAAAAGGGATCGCGCTCATGAACAACCCTGCGACCCAAAGGTGAAACCACTGAATCCACCTAGCCGGAAAGCGCTGACGAAGAATTAGACCCAGTAACGCCATGGCCGCGCCGCCAAGGAATGTTCGCCAAAATGCCACGCCAAAAAAGGTGGTCAATTGCAATGAAAGTTCAGTGAATAAAAAGCTCGAACCCCAGATCAGAGCCATCGGAATAAATAGCCAGATCCAGTGTGAACGCATTGCAAGAGACTATCTAATTGTTGGCTAAGTCAGGACTACCTGCAATCAGAACGGCTGCCTGAAAAGCCACCAAACTACATTCGAGATCTTGAGATTCAGAACGACTTTAATTATTTGCTGGATGGAGTTGTTTCAATCTCTGAGCGATCAGCGGACCAAAGGGTGTGGAAGACCCCGGGCATGTCCACTCGCTTATAGGTGTGAGCACCAAAAAAATCTCGCTGACCTTGAACGAGGGCTGCCGGAAGACGATCGGCCCTCAGGCCGTCGTAATAGCTCAGGGATGAGGCGAAGGCGGGGTTTGGGATGCCGGCTAGAGATGCGTGCGCCACCACCTTGCGCCAGGATTCGATTGAGGTATCGATCGCTTTTGTGAAGTAATCATCAAATAGAAGGCTTAGGAGGTTTTCGTTATTGGC
>JBDNID010000143.1:0-2852 GCA_041688475.1 Aquiluna sp. | reverse complement strand
TCACCAAGACGTTCGCTAAGCGTGGTGTTGTTTTTGTCGAGGACGATTATGCAAGAAAGCTAGCCCACAATTCTTCCATTCCGATCGTAACCGTGGGGAAAGCCGAGGCGGATTGGATTTATTCGATTTCGAAAGATGGCTCATTCAAGATGGAGGGTATCGCGGGCCAGCTAAATCTGGTTTTCCACCACGGCGTGCTGATGGCAAAGAATTTTGCATTAGCAATCGCAATGGCAGCTGCCGGTGGTGTGAGTGTCGACAGACTTCAAGCCTCTCTTGGTGATTTTGATTTCCAAGTCCCCGGTCGCTTGGAAAGAATTAGCCCAATCAGCCCCGCCGTCTTCATCGATTACGCCCACACACCAAGTGGCGTTCAAGAGGCGGTGTTAGAAATTAGAGATCGGTTTTCGTACCTGACCCTTATTTTAGGTGCAAGTGGTAATCGCGATGTCGGTAAGAGGGTCGAAATGGGTCAGGCCACCAAGGAGGTCGACTTACTAGTGCTAACCGATCAGCACCCCAGAGATGAAGACCCTGCCCAGATTAGACAAGCCTTAAAAAAAGGCGCGCTTGAGGTTTTAGGGGAAGATCAAATTTTGGAATTCGCGGACCCGCGGGAGGCGTTGATTCAGGCGCTAATAAAGACTCCTAAAACGGGAGCAATTCTTTGGTGTGGGCCAGGCAATTTGGATTACCGAGAGATTTCGGGCGAGAAAGTGCCCTTTGATGCTAGAGCCATCGCAATTAGGTTGGTGCAGAATGATTGAGCTAACTTTTGGTCAAGTCGCGCAAGCGGTGAATGGAAAGCTGCTTTTCGGCGACCCAGACGCAAAGGTTTCGGGTGCGGTAGAGACCGATTCTCGAAGGCTCTCGCAGGGAGGCATCTTTTTCGCCAAATTGGGCAAAGAGCTCGATGGCCACGATTTTTTAAACGAGGCGTTTTTAAAGCAAGCCTCCCTTAGTGTGGTGAGCCGCGAAACCGAGAGTCGAATGCCCCAAATACTGGTTCGCGACACCCTAGTTGCGCTGAGTGAACTGGCCGAATTCGTGCTGGACCAGGTGCGAAAACTTGGAGGGCTCTATGTGATCGGGATAACGGGGTCGAACGGCAAAACCTCGACTAAGAATATGTTGGCCGCCATTCTTTCTGCCGATGCCCCAACAGTTTTTCCCAGAGACTCTTTTAACAACCATGTTGGGCTGCCAATGACTGTTTTACAGTTAGCGCTCGATACCAAATACCTAATTCTTGAACTTGGAGCCAGTGGACTGGGCAGCATTCTGAGATTGGCAAGTTGGACCAGACCGGATATCGGGGTTCAGCTAAAGGTTGGAATGGCTCATGTTGGGGAATTTGGTGGAATCGAGACCACAGCAATCATTAAGGCCGAGATGATGCCATTTATCTCCAAAATTGCGATTTTGAATCAGGACGATCCGGTTGTTTCGGACTATCAAGTTGAATCTGGAGTTGTCAGCCGGAGTTTCGGTGCCTCGGCCTCCGCTGATTACCTACTTATAGATGTTGACATCTCACTGCAAGGAACCCAGATTAAATTTCGCTATCCCGACTCCGAAGAGGTTTTGGTCTCGCTGAAGATTCTGGGAGAGCACCAGGCGATGAATATGGCCGCTGCGCTTGCTGTGGCGGATCAGTTGGGAATTAAAAGGACTACCGCCGTCTTGGAGCTAGAAAAATTGGAAATTGCAGAGCGCTGGCGGATGCAACCAATTTGGGCCGCCTCCGGAGCTCTAATAATCAACGACGCTTATAACGCCTCTCCGGACTCAATGAAGGCGGCTTTGCAAACTCTCGCGGTAATTGGCCGTCAAGGTCATCGCACGATTGCAGTGCTGGGGGAAATGGCAGAGCTCGGCCCAGAATCCAGGGAGTCGCACGATGCGATTGGCCGCTTGGTGGTGCGTTACAACATCGACATGCTTTTCGTGGTTGGCGAAGCCGCCAAATTAATACACATGGGCGCAATGTTCGAGGGGAGCTGGGCTGGCGAATCCGCTTATTTCGGCTCAATCAGCGAGGCATTTGAGGCAATTAGTGGGAAGCTAACAAAGGGCGATGTGGTGCTGGTCAAATCCAGCAACCTTGCTGGGCTCAGGTTTTTAGGAGATGAATTGGCGGCTATGGCGTGAGAGCACTGTTAAGTGCCGGTGGCATTTCTTTAATCATTACCCTTTTTGCCACCCCGGGATTTATTTGGGCTTTTAGAAAACTTGAGTGGGGCCAGTTCATTAGGGATGATGGACCCAAGACTCATCACACCAAGCGTGGCACCCCAACAATGGGCGGCATCGTCATTCTTCTAGCCGCAACCGTTGCCTACTTCGCGGCCAAATGGCTCAATGGGGAGACCCCCACCGCGACCGCGCTACTAGTGATATTTATGATGCTGGGTCTTGGCCTGGTTGGTTTTATTGATGACTACTTGAAAGTTCGAAATCAGCGCAGTCTTGGTTTGAGCGGTTGGGTCAAGATAGCTGGCCAGGGGGTTGTGGCAATTATCTTTGCAGTCCTGGCTCTGCAATTTCCAAACGAGCAAGGGCTGACCCCAGCTTCAACAAATATTTCGCTTTTCAGAGATTTGCCAATCGACTTATTTTTCTGGGGCAGCGTTTTAGGCATGGGGTTATTCATACTCTGGGTTTACCTTCTGGTGGCATCGGCCTCGAATGGAGTGAACATAGCCGATGGGCTGGATGGACTGGCCTCCGGCTCTGCTGTTTTGGCAATCGGTGCCTACGTAATTATTGGTTTCTGGCAGTTCAACCAAAGCTGCGCAACAGTGGTGGAGAACATTGATTCCTGCTATGAGGTTAGAGATCCGCTGGATATC
>JBDNID010000142.1:0-3742 GCA_041688475.1 Aquiluna sp. | reverse complement strand
TGACAATGACAGATCCGGTAGCAGACTTTCTGACCCGGGTGCGCAATGCGAACAGTGCCTCGCACGATTCGTTGAGTCTCCCGTACTCCAAGCTCAAGGGTGCAATCTCTGAGATTCTAAAGTCAGAGGGTTACATTGCCGACTTTATGGTTGAAGACGCCAAAGTTGGTAAGACCTTGACTATCCACCTAAAGTTTGGCCCGAAGCGAGAGTCCAGCATCACTGGAATCAAGCGGGTCTCCAAGCCAGGACTTCGCGTTTACGCGAAGTCGACCGAAATGCCTCGAGTACTCGGCGGGCTTGGTGTCGCAATTTTGTCCACCTCTAGCGGTCTTCTCACCGACCGCCAGGCTTCCAAGAAGGGAGTAGGTGGGGAAGTCCTCGCCTACATCTGGTAAGCGCATATGTCACGTATTGGAAAAATGCCTATCTCGCTTCCAGCGGGAGTCACCGTTTTAATTGATGGTCAAAAAGTCGCAGTCAAAGGACCGAAGGGCGAACTTCACTTGGTCATCGCCGAGCCAATCAAGGTTGTCCTCGAGGACAACGAGGTCTTGGTTTCGCGTCCAGACGATGAAGCCAAGTCCAAGTCACTTCACGGTCTTTCGAGAACCCTGATTGCAAACAATGTGCACGGTGTTTCAATTGGTTTTACAAAAACCCTAGAGATTGTCGGTACCGGTTACCGAGCAGCAGCTAAAGGTTCGACCGTTGAGTTGGCACTTGGCTTCAGCCACCCGGTAGTTGTCACCCCACCCGAAGGCGTTGTTTTGACGGTCGAGGGAAACACCAAGATTGTTGTCTCCGGTGTAGATAAGCAGGCCGTTGGTGAGATGGCTGCAAATATTCGCAAGCTGCGCAAGCCCGAGCCTTATAAGGGCAAGGGTGTTCGCTACGAAGGCGAACGCGTCCGTCGCAAGGCTGGAAAGGCTGGTAAGTAATCATGGGTCTAGGAACTAGAGGTAAGTCAAAGGCAGCCGCTCGTGGCCGTCGTCACGTAAGACTGCGCAAGCGGATTGAGGGCAGCGCAAGCCGTCCCCGCTTGGTGGTAACACGTAGCGCCCGTCACGTGTTTGTTCAGGTTGTGGATGATTCCAAGGGCCACACCCTGGCATCGGCTTCGACTATGGAAGTTGAACTTCGCAAGGCGGACGGCACCAAGACCGATAAGTCGGCACTGGTCGGAAAGCTAATTGCTGAGCGTGCAAAAAAGGCCGGGGTCACCGAGGTCGTCTTCGACCGTGGCGGTAACCGCTATGCAGGTCGCGTCGCAGCAATTGCTGACGCAGCCCGCGAGGAAGGACTCGTACTGTGAGTGAAGACAAGAAGGAAGAGACAACCGTGGCAGAAGCTACCGTGGAGCCAACCGTTGAGGCAACAGCTGTTGCTCCAGAGGCTACAACCGTTGATCCCAACGAGCGTGAAGCGCGTCGTGGCTCTCGCGAGCGAGGACCCCGTAATGATCGTGGGGCTCGTGAAGAGGTCAAAAGCCAGTTCATGGAGCGCGTTGTGCACATCAACCGCGTCTCCAAGGTGGTCAAGGGTGGTCGTCGTTTCTCGTTCACCGCACTAGTTGTGGTTGGCGATGGCGATGGCGTAGTTGGCGTTGGTTACGGTAAGGCTAAGGAAGTTCCTGCTGCGATTGCCAAGGGTGTAGAGGAGGCAAAGAAGAACTTCTTCAATGTCCCACGTGCCGGCTCAACCATTCCTCACCCAGTTCAGGGCGAGAAGGCTGCCGGTGTTGTTCTTTTGCGTCCAGCTTCCGAGGGAACCGGTGTTATCGCCGGAGGTCCAGTTCGTGCAGTTCTAGAGTGTGCCGGGATCCACGATGTGCTTTCAAAGTCATTGGGATCTTCAAACACCCTAAACATTGTTCACGCAACAGTCGCAGCGCTGCGCCAGCTCGAGGAGCCCGCCTCTGTCGCAGCACGTCGTGGTAAGACACTTGCAGAGGTAGCACCGCCACGCCTGTTGCCCAAGATCGAAACGGCAGGTGCCTAATAATGGCTGCTCGTCTAAAAGTTACCCAATTAAAAAGTTCAAACGGTGGCAAGCAGAACCAGCGCGATTCACTTCGCACACTGGGTCTTAAGCGCATCGGTGACATCGTAGTTCGCGAGGACACCTTGAGTGTTCGCGGCCTCGTAAACACCGTTGCCCACCTCGTCAAGGTTGAGGAGATTGACTAATGGCTGAAGAAAAGAAGCCAGCCGCTAAGGCCGCACCAAAGACTGCTGCTGCAAAGCCAGCAGCTAAGGCCGCACCAAAGACTGCTGCTGCAAAGCCAGCAGCTAAGGCCGCACCAAAGACTGTTGCTGCAAAGCCAGCCGTCAAGGCTGCTGCTCCGAAGGCAACAGCCTCTAAAGCCGCTGCCCCAAAAACTGCCGCTGAAAAGCCAGAGGCTTCAAAAGCTGAGCCAAAAACCGCTGCTGCAAAGCCAGCGGTGAAGGTTGTGCAAAAAGCCGCAGTGGCTCCAAAAGCCAAAAAGTCGACTCCTAAGAAGACTGACCAGGAAAAGGCCGATAGGTCCCAGATTCTGAAGTTGCACCACCTTCGCCCCGCAAAGGGCGCCAAGAAGGATAAGACTCGTAAGGGTCTTGGTGAAGGTTCAAAGGGTAAGACTGCCGGTCGTGGTACCAAGGGAACCGGTGCTCGAACCACAGTTCGTCTCGGCTTCGAAGGTGGAGGCGTGAACCTAGTTATGCGAACTCCTAAGCTTCGTGGGTTCAAGAACCCATTCCGGGTGGAGTACCAAGTTGTTAACCTTGAGAAGCTCAGCGAGCTTTACCCCAAGGGTGGCGCTGTGACAGTTTCCGATCTAGTGTCCAAGGGTGCAGTTCGCAAGGGCGAGCCTGTAAAGGTCCTAGGCAACGGTGACATCTCAGTTAAGCTTGACATCAATGTTGACAAGGTTTCCGCGTCGGCTAAGACCAAGGTTGAGGCTGCCGGCGGTAGCGTCAACGCCTAATTGACTCAAGGGGAGTAGGTTCACCGTGTTTAGTGCAATTGCCCGCGCATTCCGAACACCGGATTTGCGCAACAAGCTAGCTTTCACGCTAGGCATGATTGCGGTCTTCCGTCTGGGTTCGTTTATTCCGACACCAAACGTTGACTACACCAATGTTCAGCAGTGTTTGGCTCAGAGTGAGTCAACCTCTGGCTTATATGAACTCGTGAACCTCTTCTCTGGAGGCGCTCTACTTCAGCTTTCGATCTTTGCTTTGGGCATCATGCCCTATATCACCGCATCGATCATTACTCAGCTGTTGCGCGTTGTTATTCCGCGATTTGAGACCCTTCATAAAGAGGGACCTCAGGGCCAGGCCAAGCTGACTCAATACACCCGCTACCTAACAATTGCTCTGGGCCTATTGCAGGCAACCACTTTGATTGCGGTTGCAAGACAGGGCGCGCTGTTTGGTGCGGACTGTACTCTTCCGATTCTGGTTGACACCGGGCCACTGGCAATTTCTTTGATGGTTATGACCATGACTGCAGGAACCGGTCTGATTATGTGGATTGGTGAGCTAATCACCGAGCGCGGTGTTGGTAATGGCATGTCGCTTCTGATTTTCACCTCAATCGCATCAACCTTCCCAGCTTCGCTATTGCAGATTCTTCAGACTCGTTCAATCGAGATCTTCATCATCGTGATGGCTGTTGGATTCGTGGTTGTTGCCCTGGTTGTTTTGGTCGAGCAGTCCCAGCGTCGAATTCCAGTCCAGTATGCCAAGCGCATGGT
>JBDNID010000141.1:0-10842 GCA_041688475.1 Aquiluna sp. | reverse complement strand
TTTACGTACACAAAACCGGCCCACCAGTAAAGCCCAATTCCCCAGTATGTGAAGCCCCATGCCAGCGGCAAAATAATGAAATCCGCGCCCGGCCAGATGTCAGCCATGAGAAGCAAAGGTAGGGCGTATAGCAGGGCAAACGTGCCCGCTTTACCCAAAAAGTGAACTGGAAGGGGACCATAGCCGTGGGTGGCTAAAATCGGATAAACAATCAGCAGCATCAGATCTCTCGAAACAATTACGATCGCAAGCCAAAGCGGAATCGTTCCATTGATTGTTAGGCCAACGATGGTCGCGAGAATGTAAAGCCGATCGGCAGCTGGGTCTAGTACCTGCCCAAGCTTGGTCATTTGATTGAACTTTCGCGCAATCTGACCATCCAGCCAGTCCGTTGCCCCGGCAAAGGTCAAAACAATCAGGGCCCAGACGTAGCTTTCCCTAGATAGCAAAAGATAAAGAAACACAGGCACTAACAACAGCCGCAAAACGCTGAGCATATTCGGTAGGCTGCGTAGCTCCCTCAAAACGCTCATGGCCCGAGTCTAGCCAGAACCCATTAGCAATCGGTTGTCGGCTCGCCTAACCATATCCCTTGAGTCGACAATCGGTCTCGCTTTTTTATTTCAGATAAACCAGCCTGTTTGGTAGGCTGGGATTTCGTTGGTCGCTTCTGATTTGCGACAACTACCCCCCCTTGGAGTAATAAATGATTGGCGTGCGCGACCTTGAGATTCGCATTGGACCGCGAATCTTGATGCACGGGGTCAATTTTCGGGTGGACAAGGGTGACAAGGTTGGCCTTGTTGGAAGAAACGGTGCCGGCAAAACCACCCTCACTAAGATTCTCGCCGGCGACGGGCAGCCATCCCAGGGCTTTGTTGATCGCCAGGGCGAGATAGGTTACCTTCCTCAAGACCCTAGAAGTGGGGACCCGGAAGAGCTAGCCCGAACCAGGATTTTGAACGCCCGCGGCCTGGGATCACTCATTGAAAAAATGACCCGCGCCACCGAGGATATGGGTAGCTCAGACCCAAAGATTTCCGAAACCGCGATGAATAACTACGCCAAGTTCGAGGAGCGCTTTCAGAACGCCGGAGGCTATGCCGCAGAGGCCGAAGCCGCCGCTATCGCGGGAAGCCTTAACCTAAAAGGCGCAATCTTAGACCAGCCCCTAAAGACACTTTCGGGTGGTCAGCGAAGGCGAATCGAACTTGCTAGAATTCTTTTTTCAGACGCCCAAACCATGATTCTTGACGAGCCAACCAACCACCTCGATGTTGACTCTGTAGTTTGGCTCAGGGAGTTTCTCAAAAACTACAAGGGTGGGCTGATAGTTATTAGTCACGATGTTGACCTGGTTGAAGAAACTGTGAATCGAGTGTTCTACCTGGATGGAAACCGAACCGTGATCGACATCTACAACATGGGTTGGAATCAATACAAAAAGGCTCGCAACACCGATGAGGAACGCCGCAAACGTGATCGCTCAATCGCCGAGAAAAAAGCCAGCACCTTGCAGCTCCAGGCCGCCAAGTTCGGAGCCAAGGCCTCGAAAGCAGTTGCCGCCAAGCAGATGGTTCGCCGAGCTGACGCCCTTCTAAATTCGCTCGAAGATGTCAGAGACGTGGAGCGAGTAGCCAAGATCAAGTTCCCAGACCCAGCCCCTTGCGGTCGCACTCCACTGATGGCCGAGAATCTTTCGAAGAGCTACGGCTCACTAGAGATCTTCACCGCTGTAGACCTCGCTATCGATAGGGGTTCAAAGGTTGTAATCATCGGGCTAAACGGTGCCGGGAAAACCACTCTGTTGCGAATTTTGGCAGGGGTGGATAAGCCTGACACCGGGCACCTAATCGAAGGTCACGGAGTGAAGGTAGGCTACTTTGCTCAGGAGCACGAGACCCTAGATGTTAATCGAACTGTTTTGCAAAACATGCAGGATGCGGCCCCGCAGATTCCAGACACCGATGCTAGAAAAGTATTGGGATCGTTTTTGTTCACCGGTGACGATGTAAATAAGCCCGCAGGTGTGCTATCTGGTGGAGAAAAAACCAGACTGGCCCTAGCTTCACTAGTGGTCTCTTCTGCAAACGTTTTGCTTTTGGATGAGCCAACCAACAACCTCGACCCCGCCAGTCGCGAAGAGATATTGAGCGCGCTGTCAACTTTTAAGGGTGCTGTTGTCTTGGTCTCTCACGATGTGGGAGCGGTGAGGGCTCTAAACCCCGAGAGAGTGCTAATCCTGCCTGACGGCGATGAGGATCACTGGAACGAAGGTTACGCGGATCTTATTTCATTATCTTAGTCAGATTTGTCGGGATGACAGGATTTGAACCTGCGGCCCCTTGACCCCCAGCCAAGTGCGCTACCAAACTGCGCTACATCCCGCTAACAAACTAGCCCGCTCAGTCTATTGATGAATTCGACGCTCAAGCATTATCACGCCAATAATTAGAGCAGCCCCAAGACCGAACGCGACCAATACTGCACTTAGGTCGGTGATTTGGGTTAAGTTTTTTGCCTCATCTTGCCAAGGCCACAGTGCCCTAAGCGATCCCAGCATTAGGCCAGTCATTGCCACCAAGGTCATGCGCCTTTTGTTATTTAAAAGCCAATTCAGGCCCGAAGCAAAACTGGCTAGACCCAAGATTGCGCCTAAGACAAATAGGCCTAAATAACCGAAATCTAAGTCATTCACCGCGCTGATAGTTGGCGCATACATGCCCAGCGCTAAAAGAAAAAACGATCCAGAGACTCCCGGCAAAATTAGTGCGCAAACCGCGATTGCGGCGGCTCCCACAATCGCAAAGTCGTTCGGGTTGGAGGCTTCCATCACGGGCAGCGAGGTAAAGGCAAATGCGGCCAAGGCAAACACTCCTGCAATCCGATAATCTTTGAGCTTCCATCGCCTGGTGGCCATTGAAAATGGCACGTAAATCGAAGCCGCAATCATGCCAGAGAAGACTGCTCTAGAAAGCTCTGGGTAATTAGAAAGAAGCGGCTCCAAGACTGCGGCCGCCGAAAAAATTGCCAGCACCATCCCAATTAAAAGCGGAACCAAGAGCGCAACGTCAATTTTTTTGAACTCAACGAAAGCGGATTTAGGCTTGATTCTAATTAGCCAAATCAAACCCTGAACTGTGGCAGCGGCAGATCCAATGATTCGATCGTAAACTCCTGTAACCAATGCGACGGTGCCGCCAGATACCCCAGGAATTACCTCGGCGGTGCCAATCAGAAAACCCCTAAGTGCGCTCAGTAGGTGCTGAAACATTTATTGCTACTTGCCGCGCTTGCGGCGCTCCCTGACGCGAACTCCAATTTCAAGTGGGCTTCCCTCAAAACCATAGGTCTCTCGTAGCTTGCGAATGATAAACCTGCGATAACCGGCTTCGATGAATCCCGATGCGAATAACACGAACTTTGGTGGCCTTGATGCGGCTTGGGTACCAAACAGAATCCTCGGTTGTTTTCCGCCACGAATCGGGTGAGGGGTTGAGGCCTGAAGTTCTTGAACAAATGCATTGAGCTTGCCGGTTGGAATGCGCTGTTCCCAAGACTCTAAAGCGAGCTCTAGGGCTGGAACCAGCTTCTCGAGGTGGCGCCCGGTTAGAGCTGAGATGTTAACCCGAGGAGCCCAATCAACGTGAGCTAGGTCCCGATCAATTTCCTTTTCGATGTAAATACGTCGCTCTTCATCCAGCATGTCCCACTTATTGAAAGCCAGCACTAGAGCCCTACCCGAATCAAGAGCCAACTGCACGATTCTGATGTCGGCCTCGCTGATTGGCTCGGTGACATCAAATAAAACTACCGCTACTTCAGCGCGCTCTAAAGCGGCCGCTGTTCTCAGCGCTGCGTAGAAGTCCGCCCCAACTACCCGATGAAGTCTTCTTCTGATACCAGCGGTATCAATAAAGCGCCAAATCTTTCCTGCAATCTCGACTTGTTCGTCCACCGGGTCACGGGTTGTTCCAGCTAGATCACTAACTACCGCGCGATTGGTGCCGGTGGCCTTATTCAACAGCGAAGACTTCCCAACATTTGGTCGGCCGATTAGAGCCACTCGACGTGGCCCAGAGTATTCATCCTTAGCGATGTTGGATTTTTCGGGAAGGATCTTGAGGGCGGCATCCAAAAGATCCGCCACTCCCCTGCCGTGCAGGGCAGAAACCGGATATGGCTGACCTAGGCCTAGCGACCAAAGCGCGGCCGCCTCGGCCTCAAGGTGATAATCGTCAATCTTGTTGGCCACCAAAAACACCGGCTTGCCGGATGCACGAAGCATCTTTACAACCCGTTCGTCCGAGGCGGTTGCCCCAACTAGGGCGTCCACCACAAATAAGACCGCATCGGCTAGATCAACTGCGATTTCGGCTTGTTCGGCCACCGCCGCATCCAGACCCATTGCACCTTGCTCCCAGCCACCGGTGTCGACAAGGGTAAGTGCCCTGCCGTTCCAATCCGCCTTATAGGAAACTCTGTCACGAGTGATGCCGGGCTTGTCTTCAACCACCGCTTCGCGGCGACCCAAAATCCTATTCACCAGAGCCGATTTTCCAACATTTGGTCTTCCGACGATCGCCAGCACCGGCGGTGCCGGGTTGTATCTCGGGGTTGAGTCATCGTCGAGCGCAAGACCTAGTAGCGCGAGGTCTTCTTCTTCGAGCTCGTAGTCTTCGAGTTCTTCTCTTAAGATTTCAGTTCTAGCCAGATCGATTTCTGGATTAAATTCTTCAGCCATGCCTTTTTGCCTCAATCACTTCTAGCACCTTTTGGACGCTACCTTCGAAATCCAAATTGGTAGTGTCGAGTAATTCAACGCCAAGTGAGGGCGTCATAAAATCAACGACTTTTGAATCGCTTATGTCTCTTTGGGCCAGATTCTCGGCAGACTCGGTCTGCTCTAGGCCCCTTCTTTTCATTCGCACTTCTTCTGAAGCGGTTAGGAGTATTCTAACCGCTGCATCGGGGGCAACAACAGTGGTGATATCACGACCCTCCACAACAATGCCTGGTAGCTCGCAAGACAAGATTCTCGCCCTGGCATCGGAATTTTGGAATCGCCGAGTATCTAGGTTCCGCGCAATTGGCCCCACAGCTTTGGCGATGGCGTCGGTCCGAATCAGATTCGTAACTTCTTGGCCGTTGAGACACACTTTTTGAGCTGCAGCATCGATGGAGATGCTGTACTCAAAAGTTTCGATCAAATCCTCAGGCAGCACTCCTGGGTTGTTTAGAACGTGGATTGCAAAAGCTCGATATCCGGCACCGGTGTCAAGATAGCCGAAACCTAGCCGGTTTGCCACGGCTTTACTAACACTTGATTTTCCCGAACCGGCCGGGCCGTCGATTGCTACGACGAACCCCGTCACTAGACCAACCGCCAGCCGTTATCGGATAGCCCTTGAACCAATCGCTCGGAGGCCTCGGGCATTATTTGCAGCTCCACCAAACCAATTGCAGCGCCGGGAGAGTGCTCGAGCTTTAGGTCCTCGATGTTGACACCAATCTCGCCAATAAATATCAGCAAGCCAGCTAGCGCTCCTGGTGAGTCATCAATAACTACAGTCACAAGTCGATATTCGAGAAACTTACCGCCGTGTTTGCCGGGTATTTTCGAAACTCCACGATTGCCGGCATCCAAAATCGAATGCACTTTTGCCAGGGCGCCGACCTCATCGAGATTCGCAATGCTTGCCACCAAGTGATTCAAATCCGATTGCAAATCCACCAGAAGTGGCAAAATATGCGGAGCATTTTGGCCAATTATCTGAATCCATAAATCGGCGTCGCTTGATGCAATGCGGGCCGTGTCACGCAATCCCTGACCGGCCAAATTTAACTGCTCCTCAGAACCCGAAACTAGCCTGGCCGCCAGTAAAGATGAGAGAAGTTGCGGCAAATGCGACACGAGCGCCACCGCCGAATCGTGCTTTTCAACGCTCAGCTCAATTGGCAATGCTCCGATTCGATTCGCGGCATCCCTAATTAGAGAAACTGCTAGCGAGTCGTTATCGACTCTGGGTGTTATCACCCAAGGTCTTGCAAAAAATAAATCCGCCCGGGCCGAACCGGGCCCACCTTTTTCCCGACCAGCCATCGGGTGAGAACCTACGTATCTTGCAAGCGAAGCGGAATCGACCTGGCTGGCGACTTCTTCCAAAATGAAAGACTTGACGCTGGCAACATCGGTCACGATTGCTCTAGGGTATTTTTTTAGCTGATTGACAACCGCTTGGGCAGTGATGTCCGGTGGCACGCACACAAACACCAAGTCGGGTTCTTCAAAAGGCCGAACACCTGCGCCGTATTCGATTGCAAGCCTTTGGTTAGCCTTTGATATGTCTTCGATGCCCGGAATCACACCTTGCCGAGAAAGTGCCAGGCCTAGGCTGGTGCCCAATAGTCCCGCCCCAATAATCAGTACTTTTGGTTCGCTCACTGCGCTAGATCAGTCCTTAGACCGCTGGCTCCACGAAGATAGATATGCTGAATTTCGCTTCGGGACTTCGGGGTTTCAGCGTGAATCATCAGCCGAATTACTCTTGGCATCGCGCCTTTGACGTTCATCTCTACGCTGCACATCAGGGGTACATCCCCGAGGCCCAGCTCTCTTGCCGCGAGCGCCGGAAACTCGCTCACAACATCTGGTGTCGCAGTGAACCATATAGAGATTAGATGTGCCATCTCTAGATCGTTCTCGTGCAAAACCTTTGTGACCAATTCGGCGGTTAATTGCAAAAGGTGGCTGCGCTCATCTTGGTCAAGCTGAATTGCGCCGCGAATCGCCCTAACCGCCATTACTGCCTCTTTCTAGCCTTTTCCGAAGATTGCGCCGCTTCCATCAGCGCACTGACCTCCAGCTTACCCAGCTCTCGGTACTGCCCTGGCTTGAGATTGCCCAATCTAAGCGGGCCAAAGCTTTTTCTGGTGAGGTCGAGAATTGGAAATCCGATTGCTTCAAACATCCGACGCACAACCCGGTTTTTGCCAGAGTGCATTGATAGCTCTACCAAGGATGATTGCTCGTTTTGGTCTACAACCTTTGCCGCATCGGCTTTTGATAAACCATCCTCCAGCTTGACTCCTTCGGTGAGCTTGGTCATCTCCGCCCGAGTTATCTGACCCCGCACCTTGGCGAAATAGACCTTCTGAACTCCAAAAGACGGGTGCGCCAATTGATTGGCCAACTCTCCATCATTTGTCATGAGCAAAATACCCGTGGTCTCAGAGTCGAGTCTTCCAACGTTGAAGACCCGATCAAAACCAAGGAAATAATCGGCCAAACAAGGACGTCCGTTTTCGTCCTTCATCGTCGAAACAACACCCCGGGGCTTATGAAAAGCGATATAAACCCGATCCGGATCCATCTGAATTGGGCGACCGTCAACCGAAACCATGTCCTTTAGAGGATTGATTCGACTGCCCAGCTCGGTCACAACCTTGCCGTTGACCCTGACCTTGCCCTTAACGATTAGTTCTTCGGATGCTCTTCTGGAGGCGACACCTGCTGCGGCAAGCGCTTTTTGGAGTCTTACTCCCTCGTTTTCAATCAATGTCGTCCTGACCCGGTAGATATGGGCTCACTAAAGGAAGTTCTTCCAGTGAGTTGATTCCTAGCACTTCTAATAAAAGATCAGTCGTGCCAAACATGGCTGCGCCGCTATCACCATCTAGATAGAGCTCAGAGATTAGCCCCCGAGATAGCAGTGTGCGCACAACGGAGTCTACGTTCACTGCCCTGATTGAAGAAACCTGCCCGCGCGACACCGGCTGCCGATATGCGATTACAGCCAAAGTTTCAAGGGCGGCCTGGGAAAGTTTCGCAGGGTTTTCATTTGCCACCAGTTGCTTAACCGCCCAGTCGTGCTCGGTCCTCACATAAAGCCTAAAGCCGCCGCCAACCTCGCGAATCTCAAAGCCTCGCCCGAGGCCATTATTGGCCTGACCGTATTCATCCCTGAGGGCCTCTAGTTCATCTCGAACCGCATTTATTGGAACCTCTAGGGCACCCGCTATCGTAATTATATTCAGGGGAGTCTCTGCGACCGTGAGTATCGCCTCTAATCCTGCACGCAGCTGATAATCAGTCATCGAACTCAGACCCCAACTGGGCTAGTTGGCCTGAGTCAAAAGCGCTTTCGTTCCAAACAACAGTGAAATCCGCAAATGCTTCGGATTGCAAATAGGAAGCCGAACCCATGCGGTAAAGCTCCAGTACAGCCAAGAACCTTGCCACAAGCTCACTGCGATCTTTTGTTCCCAACATTAATTCTCTAAAAGTCGCGGAACCGGTTTTACGAAGCAGCTCCACCATGAGCCCGGCCTGCTCCCGAATACTCACCTTGGGCGCGTGTAAATGATTCAACCCCACCCCGGGAATTTCTGTTGGCAAAAATGCCAGTTCCGCTATCTTCGCAAAATCCGCGAGTTCGGTAGTCCATCTCAGCTCCGGCCGCGCGTTTCTGAAACGATCCTCCAGTCGAACCTCTCGAGGAATGCGGCCGGACTCGATCTCCAGTGAGGTGGAAAACCAACTCGCAATCTCCTTGAACGCCCGATACTGCAAAAGCCTTGCGAATAAAAGGTCCCTTGCCTCAAGCATCGCTACATCTTCGGCATCTACCACCTCGCCCTGTGGCAAAAGGCTGGCAATTTTTATGTCCAAAAGGGTCGCGGCGATCACTAGAAATTCACTCGCGCTATTAATCTCGGCTTTGGCATCGAGCTTTCTTACGTAGTTCAGAAACTCCTCGGTAACTTTCGAAAGCGAGATCAGAGTGATATCGAGCTCGTGCTTACCAATCAGCCGAAGCAGTAAGTCAAAAGGACCCTCGAAATTGGCTATCTGAAGATGAAAATCAATTTCAGATTCAAGCTGCACTGCCCCGCGCTACCAGCTCCCTGGCCACCCGTCGATACGCCTCAGCGGCTTCGGAATTGGGGGCGAATGTGGTTATTGGCTTGCCCGCCACGGTTGCGTCCGGAAACTTTACTGTTCGGTCCACCGCGGTGTCGAAGACCTCGCCTGGGAATGCTTCTTGCAAGCGCTCCAAGACCTCGCGGGCGTGCAGCGTGCGATTGTCATGCATGGTCGGAATCAAGCCATCTAGGGTCAAGCTGGGGTTGGTACGGGCCTTGACCTTATCGATGGTTTGGACCAAAAGCGCGACCCCTCGCAGGGCGAAAAACTCGGTTGCCATCGGAATCAAAACCCCGTGGGCTGCAGTTAGGGCATTCACGGTCAAAAGTCCAAGCGATGGTTGGCAATCAATAAATATCACGTCGTATTCGTTTTTGACCTTCGCCAAAATAGCGTCCAGAATTCTCTCTCGACCCATTTCAGTAACCAGGTTCATCTCCGCGGCCGATAAGTCGATATTGGCCGGAATGATGTCTAGATTTTCAATTTCAGTTTTTTGGATGGCGGTGTGTGGGTCAACACCAGCATTCATCATCAATTCGTAAATGGTGGGAGCATCCTGGTAGTCGGCCGCCAGGTTGACGCTTAAGGCGCCCTGGGGATCAAAATCAATTACGAGAACCTTGCGGCCATACTCTGCAAGACAGGCTGCCAAATTGATGGTGGTCGTGGTTTTTCCCACACCACCTTTTTGATTGCACATAGCAATAATTCGAGCCGGGCCATGCTGTTTTAGTTTGGCCGGAACGGGGAATACCTTTTCAGAAAGGAACATCGGTACCTCCAGTTGATTGTGGCTAAATCCTACCGTTGAGCTCGCGGATGTGCAGCGTGGAAGACCTTGTTGAGGGTGTCTATAGTGACCATGGTGTAAACCTGAGTGGTTGCCACAGAAGCGTGACCCAGGAGCTCCTGCACCACCCTGACATCGGCTCCGCCTTCGATTAGATGGGTCGCAAAACAGTGCCTCAAGGTGTGCGGAGAAACCTCAAGTTCGCAGGCCTCACCGGCTCTTTGGATAATTTCCCAAATGCTCTGCCTTGAGAGCCGCCCACCTCGCTGATTTAGAAATAATGCTGGCAATCCAATCTTTTTGTTCAATAACGGTCTAGTTCGAATCAAGTAGGCGTCCAACGCTCTAGAGGCATACGAGCCGATCGGAACGATTCGTTCTTTTGAGCCCTTGCCTCTGACCCTCAGAAGACCACTCCTGACTATTTCATCCAGGTCCAAATCGACTATTTCACTGACCCGAGCTCCAGAGGAATACATCAACTCTAGAATTGCCCGGTTGCGGAGCCCAATCGGGTCAGCCAGTTCATCGGATGGTTCGGGTCCACTGGCGGCTAATAGTTTGAGGACCTGGTCTTGAGTGAGCGATTTCGGAAGTCGCATCGGGAGCTTGATCGGTCTTAGCTTTGCTGTCGGATCGTCGGTTCTTAGATTCTCCAGCACCAAAAACCTGTGAAACCCCTTTACTGCGGCCAAAATGCGGGAACAGCTCGCCGCCTTGAGTCCAGATTCACTCAAATAGACCGCAAAATCCTGCAAAAGTTCGGCGGTCACGCCCTCAATCGGAATCCCCAGCCTGTTCAAGAATCCGAAGTACTTAGCGAGGTCATTTTTGTAAGCAGCTAAAGTGTTCTTACTCAAACCGCGCTCCACGGTTAGATGCCGCAAATATTTATCTAGCGGCTGCAATTGCTAACTCTCGTCGAAGAGTTTTTGCTGCTTTTGGCGCTCTAGAGCCGCTTTTACCAATCCGTGAAACAGAGGGTGAGCTTTAGTTGGACGAGATTTGAACTCGGGGTGAGCCTGGGTTGCAACGTAAAAAGGGTGCACGCTTTTTGGAAGCTCGACGTATTCGACCAGAGTGCCGTCTGGAGAAGTTCCAGAAAATACCAGCCCAGCCTCCG
>JBDNID010000140.1:0-8940 GCA_041688475.1 Aquiluna sp. | reverse complement strand
GACGCTCTCCCGCTTGAATAAAGTAAGAAAGTTTGTTTCCTTTGGAACTAATCATTGCTGGCGAAGCCAAGGTTCCCTGCGAGGTCGGAATTGCGGCGAGCAGGGCGTCCGGCAAGGACACAATGCTCTGGGTCCAGTTGGCTGGGTCGGCAACTGGCAACTTTCCATTTTCGGTAATCACAAAAGCATTATTTCCGGAGTCTTTAACAAAACCCCGAATTGTGTCAGGCTCGATACCTCCCGCGATTGCTTGAGTCGACAGGGTTACTTTGGATTCTTTGAACCACTTGGAAAGACCAACATCCTGAACCAGACTTGACACAAATCGATAGGACTTACCGCCAGCGGCAATTACCTTGTCCCTAGATCCCGCCAAGCCAAACATCACTAACTCTGAGGCGAGCGCGCTCCCAGGAACCAGGCTTGATACCTGCTCGATAACCAGCTGGGTTGGGCTAATACCCGAGGCCGCGACCGAGCTCAGGGCGAGATCATCAACCACAACCCGGCTCTGGCCGTTCTCAACCCAGTACCTGGTGCCGTTTGCGGCTTGCACCAATTGGCTCAAAGTGCCGCCATTGATAAAGATATTTAGCTGAGCCGAGCTGAGCTCAATGGCACTATTGCAATCCACACCAAACTGAGCTGCCATTTCACAGTTAGGAACCGCGAAGCGGGTCCCATCCACCAGCATGTGAAGCGCCCCGGTGTCCTTAAGCTTTATGACCTGAGTTGCGTCCCCCAAGGTTGTGAAGCTATCCAAATAACTTTGAGATACTTCTCCCAAAGGGCCCAGCGGCCTCAGCGCGGCAATCAGCCTGGAGTCTGAAATGCGGTATTTTTTGTCGTCAACAATCAAATAGGAATCGCTGCCAGCTGCCTTAATAAGGTAACCTCCGGCAATCGGCGAACCAAACCAGTCGTGGAAAAAGCGCCAGAAGTTTCGGTTTCCATAAGCCGAGCAGGAGTCGCCTCGACCGTAAAGATTGTTCATGGCGGCGTCATTTGGAGTGTAAGGGGTGTAGTAATAAAGATTCGCGGTGGCTTGACTGCGAAGCTCGAAGGACTTTGTGCCACAAGAGGACTTGGGATTAAAGCGCATGGCTACTGTGCGGCCCGGCTTCCAGTAGGTGAATGAACCATCGGGATTGCCATACCAGGCAAACTGACGAGCGGCACGATAGAGCTGGTTGAATAATCCAACAAAGACCTTGCCACAAATTGCAGGATCAGAATCCGGGCAACCAAAACCCATGGCCGCTCGATACATGTAAGAAGTCGGCTTGGTTGAAGAAATCAGACCCTGCTCTTTTTGAAGAGTTACCAAAAGAACTTTGGGGCTAATTCCACAAGCATTTGATATCGCAAAAATAATCTCGGCCGCTGTGGCGCTGGTCTTGGGCGGGATTGCCGCACACGGACCTACTTGAGTGGGGGTGGTCGCTGGAGTGTCTGGAATCTCCGAAAGGTAATCTTTAAGGCAATTGAGGGCTAGATCGGTTGCTCGGCAGTTAGAAACTCGACTGTCCAAAAAGTCTTGGATCTGTGGAAGTGTCATGGAGCCTGAATCGAAAAATACGCTGTCGCTGATTATTAAACCCGGGTCAAAAGCACTGATGTTAGGGGCAGCAACTGAGACTGGCGCCGAAACCGGAATTGCGACCAAACCGACCGCAGCCATAAAGGCCGCAGTGAATAATCCAAGAGTTTTTTTGAACATCTAGGGAATCACAACCGATTGATTTTTAGATGTTCCGAAGTGATAGTCGGAACTATATGAGACCGTCACGACCGCCGTACCATTGGGTAGGCCATCTAGCGGCAGCTCGATCGGGAAACACTGGGTGTAATCGCTTGATGGCTCTGCCTTGACTTCCATAGTCTTTTCTACCGAGCCGCTAATCAGCCTCAGTGTGCAAGTACCGCCCGACTCACTCAAGCCCGGAAGCTGGGCTACGACAGTCAAAACCCCGAAGTCCGGCTCCGGCACCGCCATGATGATCTCCACCGAAGTTTCTCGAAGAATAATTGCGGGAGATTCGGTCGCTGAAGCGCTCGGTTCAGCCGAAGCATTCTGATCAGACTCTTCAAGAGGTTCAGAAGTATCGGTGGGCTCAGCGCTTTGCATTTGGATGTTATCGACATCCTCAGGCAAAGAGGTAGCTCCAGCGTTTGGGTAGAAAATACTGCAGCTGGATAGAGCGAGCGAACCCAGCGCTAACAGCGCAACTAAAACAAATCTAGGCATGCCTGGCCTCCTGCCACCTTCAACCTTAGGTTTAGATTCTTTAAAAACCCTGATGGTCTGGGTGTTTTGCATATTTGCGAGTCATTTCAAGCGAGCTTTCAAGCTCTGGTTTTTTTGCTCAACCGATAATTTCAAGTCCTCGCGGTACTTATCCATCTGGCCACGGATAACTAAATCCGACATCCCAAGCATTCGAATCGCCAATAGCGCTGCATTTTTAGCGCCGTCTATCGAGACTGTAGCCACAGGCACGCCCGCTGGCATCTGAACTATGGATAGAAGTGAATCCATGCCGTCGAGCTGGCTCAGGGACACTGGGACTCCAATAACGGGCAATGAGGTTGCCGACGCAATCATTCCCGGCAAGTGCGCCGCCCCGCCAGCGCCAGCGATCACAATCAAGAACCCGTTCGCTGAAGCACTTTTGGCCCAGTTCAGCATGGTCTCGGGCGTACGATGGGCACTTAGGACCTCAACTTCCACCTCGATGCCAAAACTCTTAAGCTCAAGATGCGCGGCTTCTAAGATGCGCCAATCCGAATCCGAGCCCATCACAATTGCAACTTTCGACATGTCTACCCTTTCGCCTCTAATAAAAACTACTCGGCTCGGTATAAAACTTCGCGCGCCTCAAGCCCAAGTCGCTGAATTTCCGAGGCATTCTCACCAAGGATTGTGAGGTGGCCCATCTTGCGGCCCAATCTTGGAGTCTTTTGATAACTGTGGAATTTCACTCCCGGGAACTCTTTCATTGCTTTTGGGTAGTGGTCCACAAAGTTGTTGGTCTGATTTACACCCAGCAGATTCACCATCACGGCGTGGGGTGCAAGCGAATAAGTTTCACCAAGTGGCAAATCTAGAACGGCCCGAAGATGCTGCTCAAACTGTGAAGTGGCACTGCCCTCTATTGAAAAGTGACCCGAGTTGTGAGGGCGCATAGCCAACTCGTTAATCAATAACCTGCCGTCTTTGGCAACGAACATTTCCACCGCCAGCACTCCAATGACACCCAGGCCCTGGCCTACCATGCGGGCTATTTTTTCGGCTTGAACAGAATCAAATTCTTTGGGAGCTGGGCACATGACAACCGAACAGACCGAGTGCTCTTGAACTGTCTGAACCAGCGGCCAGGCTCGGAATTCTCCCGAAGGGTTTCTGGCACTTAACTGAGCGACTTCGGCAATAAATTCGACTTTTTCTTCTGCTAACAGGGCGCCGCCGAATTGCGAAATGTTTTCTAGCCAATCGGCCACCTGCTCTACCGATTCAACAACTCGCACCCCCTTGCCGTCATAGCCCCCAATCGGGGTTTTCACAATAATCTTTGGGCCAAAATCTGAGATAAAAGTTTTTAGGTCAGCTGCGCAAGTGATACGTGCCCAATGTGGCATCGGAAGACCGAGCTCAGTTAATCGCTCGCGCATCACCAATTTATTTTGGGCGTGAATCAAGGCCTTGGAGCCCGGCCTAACTTTCACCCCGAGGCGTTCTAGTTTTTCTAACAACGCTGTTGGAACGTGTTCGTGATCAAAGGTCAGAGCATCCAGACCCTGACAAAAGCCTTCTAGCCGATCGAAATCTAGATAATTACCTATTTCGGTGGTGGCACTTTTAGCGGCTGAACCACTTTCTTCCGCAAAAACTCTTAGCTCTACCCCGAGAGCAATCGCCGCCGGGTGCATCATGCGGGCGAGCTGGCCGCCGCCTATTACTCCAACAACTGGCATCTGAACCCCTTTTTTCTAGCGCTAGTTTCGCAGATGCCAGATGTCGGCGGCGGACACTGAAACTAAAGTACCTTCATCGGAACGGATAACTAATTGGCCAAGCTCATCAATGTCAACCGCCTGGCCGATTATTTCTTTGCCATTAGGCATTTGTGCCCGGACTCTTTGTCCAAGACTCAGACAGACATCGAGTAGCTCATTGCGGGTTTTGAGAATCGCAAGCTTCGGCGACTGAACAAAAATGGCGTAGCGCGCCCGAAACTGGATTAGAAAAGCTACCAGCACCTCGTCAAAGTTCGCGTGTATTCCAAGCTCCTCTAATGAAATAGCAGTATCTGGCGCTCCAAGTTGTTTTTTGAGGTTGATTCCAACCCCAAGAATTAGCGAACCATCGGGTTGAATCTGAGCCAAAATGCCGCTGACTTTTTTGCCTCTCACCAATACATCGTTTGGCCACTTTACTCCCGATGCAATTTTTGAATCAAAGGACTTTATTGCGGCATCAAGACTCACCGCGGCCATCAAAGTCAAAAACCCGAGCTGGGATATTTGGGCGCCAGAATTAAGATAAAGCGATAGCGATATTGAAACTTCCGGCTCTGAAACCCAGGAGCGGCCAAGCCGTCCTTGGCCCCCGGTTTGCTCACCGGCAACCAGCGCTGAAAAGTTTGGTAGCGCTTCAATTTGCTGCATCCGAGCCAGCTCAAGATTCGTCGAATCCGTGCTCGGCAGATAGCGCAGCCAATTGACTAGCTCTTGAGATTTATTGAGTTCCACAACCAAACGATATCGCAGCACGGTAATTTGTAGGTAATAAACATTGAAATAAGCATTTGCTTGTAGTCAATGCTCAAACTTTGGCGGCAGCTACCCCGATAGGGTAGGCGAATGAGGAGTAACCGTGTCTGATATCCCCGATCTTTCCACAACTAAATCCAAGCTAGCCGATCTCAAAAAGCGCTATCACGAGGCGGTAACCGCCTCCGGCGATGCCGCAATTGAAAAGCAACACTCCAAGGGCAAAAACACCGCCCGCGAGCGCATTGCGATGCTGACCGACCCCGGCTCCTTTGTCGAACTCGATGAATACGTCAGACACCGCTCCACCTCTTTTGGTATGGATGCAAAAAGGCCCTACGGAGATTCGGTAGTGACCGGCATTGCCACAATCCACGGCCGTCAGGTGGCGCTTTTTTCTCAGGACTTCACAATCTTTGGTGGCTCACTTGGTGAGGCCGCTGGAAACAAGATCATTAAGGTGATGGAATTAGCCATCAAAACCGGAGTGCCACTTATCGGCATCTTAGATTCGGGTGGAGCCCGAATCCAAGAGGGCGTCATTGCCCTAGGTAAATACGGAGAGATTTTTAAACTGAACACCATGGCCTCGGGAGTTATCCCACAGATCTCGATCATCATGGGACCAGCAGCCGGAGGGGCGGTTTACTCCCCCGCCCTGACCGACTTTGTAATCATGGTTGATAAGACCTCAAACATGTTTGTCACCGGGCCCGATGTAATCAAGGCCGTTACAGGCGAGAACGTTGGCATGGAGGAGCTTGGCGGGGCTAGAACTCACAACGAAACCTCTGGAGTGGCACATTATTTGGCCGAGGATGAGACTGATGCGATTGATTACGTGAAGTCCCTGATCGGCTTTTTACCGCAAAATAACCTCTCCGAGTCGGTTACTTACCAGGCCGAGAGCGAGCTTGAAATAACCGAGAATGATCAAAAACTGAACCACATAATTCCTGACAGCCCAAACGAGCCCTACGACATGCGTGCGATCATCACCGAGTTGGTCGACGAGGGCGAGTTCCTCGAAATTCAGCCACTTTTTGCACCCAATATCTTGATTGGTTTCGCCAGGATCGACGGGCAGTCAGTTGGCATCGTGGCCAACCAACCACTACAAATGGCAGGCACTCTCAACATCTCAGCCGGCGAGAAGGCCGCCCGCTTTGTCAGGTTCTGTGACGCATTCTCGATCCCGATTATCACATTGGTCGATGTGCCCGGCTATCTACCCGGTACCGATCAAGAGTGGGCCGGGGTGATCCGCCGCGGGGCAAAGTTGCTCTATGCCTACGCCGAGGCCACAGTGCCGCTAATAACGGTTATCACACGCAAGGCCTACGGTGGAGCCTACATAGTCATGGGCTCCAAGCAGCTTGGGGCCGACATCAATCTGGCCTGGCCTACTGCGGAGATTGCAGTTATGGGAGGCCAAGGTGCGATCAACATTCTCTACCGCGATAAAATTAAGGAGGCCGAGTCTAACGGCGAGGATGTTGCCAGAGTTCGAGACCAGCTTGCCAAAGAATATACTTACAACGTAGCTTCGCCATTTCTGGCGGCCGAGCGTGGCGAGCTCGATGGAATCATCGAGCCGGCTGCAACAAGGACCGCCATAATTCGCTCACTGCGAGCTCTAAAAACTAAGCGCGCAAACCTACCGGCGAAAAAGCACGGAAATATTCCACTCTGATGAAGCAATACAAGGCCCATGAAGTGACCGAGATGCTTACTGTGTCGAGGGCGGATGAATCAGAACAAGCCGCCGCGCTAGCAGTTGTGACTGCCGCGATTCAAGAATCGCGGCGTCTGGGCCGTATAGCTCTAGGAAAACCGAAAACCACCTGGCACAAAAATCCCGATATGCTGCGAAGTGCTTTACACCCGAGCTGGAGCTATTCACCAAGATCCAGTGACTAATGTCCCCCAGATGGGTAAGTAACAAATCCCTAACGATTTCGGAAGACTTAATTAGGTGCGCTTAACTGAATGGGGTTCGTTTAAGCAACAAGGGTGCTTGGAACCGATGCGGGGCTTTGGGTGGGACGGGATTCTTTTCGCACCCATCGCCCGCAGGCTCTAGAGCCTTAGAAATAAATCTGGCTTCTCTGCTTCTTTTCTAAGAGCAGCCATCGTGAGTCGCCAGTTTCTACCAGCAATCGCCCGAATCACTACTTTGCCGCTTTGAATGACTGATAGCTCCTTCACAACCCGATCAATCAGCTCGGCTTTTTCGGCTTCCGTGATTTCTAGAAAGCCGCCATCGTCCAATAGCTGAACCTCGACCCCTCGGGCCCGAGCTTCGCGTACCGCTAAGACCAGCTTCTCGGTCATGATTGACCTACCGCGAATTTGGTCTCGGAGAGCCGCCTCAGTGAGCCTTGCATCGGTTTTATCACCCTCGGATAGGTTGCCTTGCTTTGCAATAATTCTTTCCAATAATGGCCGAGCATCATCCAGGGCTTCGCTGACTCTTAGCTTGCGTTCCGCTCTTGCGGCGGAGCTGGCATCGGTGGCCTCCGAGGTCGCAATAGCCTGTTCCCGATATTCCATCGCAGCGAGGGCCGATGCCCTTAGTCCTGCGGCGGCAGCTTGAGAGGCCGAAACCAAAACCAAAACCCCCAGCACCCCAGAGTCAAAAAGTATGTCCAGTCCGCCCCAAATCAAAACCTGAAGAATCAAGAACCCGGCCCCAATCCAAGCTATAAAGCGCTGTTGGCGAATCGCCGTAATAGCCATAAGGGTTCCGATGGCTGCAACGTGCCAAGTATTGAAACCGGCTATTGCTTCGGGGTCGAGCGCCGCTGAAATCAACAGCGGAACGAAGATGGCTGCCGCCAGATTAAAAAGTGCTAAAGGAATGCTCAAGCTCAAACTCGATCCTTGGAGTAAAGAATTAACTAGGGCAAAAATATATATTGCTATCGCAATTGCGACGAAGCCCGGGTGCTCGTAATTTGGAAGATTGATTAGCCCCAGGGTCGCATGGTAGAGACCGAATCCTAAAACCAAAATAATGGCCGAAAATCTTGGAACGCGTATCATGCCGACCACCGAAGCACGATGGTCGTACCTTTTTTTAAAGAGGACTCGATGATGGCCTTGCCACCCACCGATTCCAGGCGACCAATTATCGAACTTCGGATTCCAATCCGATCCTTTGGAATCTTATTAATTCGAAACCCAACACCGTTGTCTATTACTTGAACATCAAGGGTATTTGGATAAGGCGATCCTAAAATAAGCCGTATTTGGCTCGCGCGCGCGTGACGATTCGCATTATCAATGGCTTGCAAGGTTGCCTCGGTAATCGATTGAGCTACCAGAGCGGGGATTCTCTCGGTGCCGCCAGACATTATCGACACCTCGACATTGGGAGCCAATCCGATTGCGGCTCGCTTCAGAGCGCGGAAGAGCCCGAGCGGGGTGAAGCCAGCGTTATCGTTGGTGCCCTCCCTTGTTGAGGTAAGAATCGAAATTGCCTCTTTTGCTTGCTTCATGACGCTTTGTTTATCGACCGAGGCCTCAGCGTTAGCTGCCAGCAGAAGTGTCGAAAGCACCTTATCGTGCACAAGAGCATCAATTCTTTGTCGCTCTCGCTCAACGGCGTCGGTTCTAGCCTGCTGAAGAATAGATTCAATGGCTTCGCTATTCGCCTTATCCGAGGCTTGAGCCCCTTCTCGAATCAAAAAAATCAGACCCGCTACAGCGCCCGCGGAAAAAAAGAGATATGCCGAATCTTGCATACTTATGAGCGGATCAGAGCCGCCGCCAAATTGAGAGGAGTCGACGATGAACCAAAGCGCCGCATTAACCGTTATGTAAAAAAGCGCGGTGAGGGGTTTTGTGCCAATCGCCACCGCGACCGCCGAGCTTCCAATCGCCCACCACATCCAAGGCTGGAAATCATCCGGTAGTGCGGCAGGAGCTTTAACCGCTAAAGGCCAAAGCCCCAGTAACGATAATGACAAAATCCCGTAGCCAGTAAACCAAAAGTTGCTGCCCCGACCAAGCCAACTGGTGAATAAAAGAAAGATTTGCCCAGCCAGAAGCACGCCCAGAAAGATCCAGGAGAGGTTGGTCAGAAGGCTAGCCTGGCTCATCGCGTTAGCCACCACCTCGATTGAGGTGATTATTAGAAGTAGAGAAAAGTAACGACGCAGAAGT
>JBDNID010000139.1:0-2061 GCA_041688475.1 Aquiluna sp. | reverse complement strand
AAAGACTCTAAGAAACTCTCAACTGAGCCCTTGCTCCCACGATAAGTGGGAGCAAGGGAACTCAGGAGGGGAGAAGAATTAAAAGTTAGCTCAAAGTTCGAAGCCCGGCTCCTCATTCGAGGGGTCGGGTTTCGGCTATTTTTTACGGGAAAAGCGATGATTCACCCCTACTATTTCACCCTAGAGGTAGCCCAGTGTGGGTAGAGACTCCCGGGGCTAACACAAGAACTGTGGGCCCAAACAATCGAAAGATCCGGAGAGAATCAATGAATACATTTAATAAATCTCAACTCAAGAAATTCATAGCCATTTCGACCTCAATTTATAACCCGACCAGCAAGCCATTAGGGACCGGAGTTGCGGTTGTTACTTTAGGTAAAAACCCTCTACTTGACTTAAACATTACAAAGGAAGCTAAAGTATCATTCTACAGTTCAGATCCTGCATAGTCTCTAGGTACTGTATTTTTTCAAAACCACAACAAGGCGTTAAAGCCGTGAACTTCCTCGGATCAAATGAACCTCGAGCAATCATTCGCGCATCTAACGCACTACGCCAAGACACAGCTGGCACAACTACAGAAAAGCCCAACGTTGTTACTTGCACACCAGGTTCCTACACATTCCTCAAAGGTAGATCTACTGCTGAAAAATCTAACATCCAAAGTTATGTCTACACGTTGTTAGTTAACGGCAAAGCTGTTTCTACTTTGTCCTCTGATGGTTTCAAATCTGTGGCCTCACACCTATTCCCAACAATCGCTGGCAATATGGCTGGAACCGCAACTCTTGCTGGTGCCACATGGGATCTGAAAGAGATGAGTAACTACTCAGCCTCATGTCAGGTCTATGCAACCCAATCTGGTGCCAATATGCAGTCATTAACTAACACTTCATACGATGCCGCAGCACTTGCAGAGCAAGCAGCTGCAGCTGAAAAGGTTCGTATGGCAAAGGAGATGATCTCTAACTGGGAGCAGGAAAACACAGCAAAGTCGGCAGAGCTACGTGATCGCCGCTTGGCCGGAAAGCCATAAATAAGAAGTAGAGAAGCAAAAAAGAAGCAAATAGAAATCCCCTGATTCTCAATGCGAGCGTCAGGGGATTTTTCTTACTTAACAGCCCTAGAAAGCAAAACACCCACCTCATCGATTTCATTGTCGAGTACTTGCGTATAAATATTCATCGTTACTCGCGGATCTGAGTGCCCCAATAATCGTTGCGCCGTTGTGACATGCACGCCTTGTTGTTTGAGCAAGTATGCATATGTGTGGCGAAGTGAATGTGTTGTTACCTCATATGGTCGCAATATGCGATTGAGAGTTTTTGGAGATTTGGGTAGCTCTTTAAACTGTGAAACCAATGGAACCATTCGGATGCCAGCACGAGATTTAGTTTGGCCATGAATTGATTTAGAAATATAGATTCGACCATCTCGGATATCGGCCTGAGTTAAGACAACTGCCTCAGACCAACGCAAACCATGCAGAGCCATAAATTGAATCTGTGTTGTGTATTTTCCAAAGTCGAGCTGCTCTAACTCTTGCCAGATTAAAAACTTACGCGGTGCGACCATAACTTTTGGGCCACTAACACCATGGGCCGGTGAGCTACCAATGAGTGATCTAGATTGTGCTTCACGATAAATAGTCTTCATCACAGCCAACGTGGTTGCCGCTGTTTGTGGTGGTAGATAACTAATTACTCTTTGGATATCTGATCTGGAAATACTTGTAATCTCTTGGTTGCCAAAAACTGGGTTGAGGTGATTTCGTAGAACCGAGCGATATGTGGCCCTAGTCTTTTTTCGGATAGGCAATGAACTGACTATGTGGTGGGAGAGAGTTAGAAAATCGGTCGCTAAATCGGGGGAAGTTGTCATCTCGGAAGTATGTAGCGTGGCTCTGACTATTCCATTACCAAATAGCCGAAACCCGACCCCTCGAATGAGGAGCCGGGCTTCGAACTTTGAGCTAACTTTTAATTCTTCTCCCCTCCTGAGTTCCCTTGCTCCCACTTATCGTGGGAGCAAGGGCTCAGTTGAGAGTTTCTTAGAGTCTTT
>JBDNID010000021.1:0-4489 GCA_041688475.1 Aquiluna sp. | reverse complement strand
TTCGAGATTTCGCACTTTCGGCCCTCAGTGCGAATGCAACCCCCAGAGATGAGGATTAGATGGAGTTCATCGGTTGGATAGTTTTACTCGTGGTTCTATCTGGGTTATACATTCTTGGACTAATCGTCTATCGATTGAGCCAAGATGCTAAAAAACTGTTGACCGAGGCGGCAAAGCTCAGAGAATTGCTTGCCACCCTTCAGAACGCAGCCGAGGTCGAGATTGCTCCGGCCACCCCGAGCCCAAGATCGAGCTATGTTCAACTTGTTACCGAACGAGCTTGGCTAAAGCGCAAGCGGTTGCTGGCGTCACGAGCTCGAGAGCGTAGACTGATGCAACGAATTAGATCTATCGATTTAGATAAGAGGAAAAAATGAGACTACAGGGCTGGGAATGGATCATAATTTTGGCAATTGTGCTTCTACTTTGGGGTGCACCCAAGCTTCCTGCACTTGCTAAAAGCGCTGCGCAATCAATGCGAATTTTCCGCAAGGAAATCGAAAAGACCCCTACCGATAAGACTGCTTCAGCAGAAGCCGAGGTAGTCGTCGAAGAGAGCGATAAGAAGCAAGGCTAATGCTCCGGCGCAAAAACAAAGAGCGCCGCATGACCCTTGGTTCTCACCTTAGAGAGCTGAGAAAAAGACTTTCTTGGTCAGCGGGCTTCATACTCGTTGGAACCGTAGCCGGCTGGTTCTTTTTTGACCCGGTTTTTAAAATATTGCAACGGCCCCTGATCGAAATTACTCAGGAGCGTGGCATAGACGCGGTCATTAACTTTGGAACCGTGGTTTCCGCCTTCGACCTCAGGCTTCAACTTTCAATCTTTTTGGGAATTCTGGTCACTGCTCCGATTTGGCTTTACAACATTTGGGCCTTCATAGCACCCGGACTCAAAGCCAAGGAGCGCAAGTACTCGCTGGCCTTCATCTTCGCATCCACGCCGCTATTTTTGGTTGGTACGACTCTGGCATGGATCTCACTACCGGGCTTTGTGATTGCGTTGGTCGGCTTTACCCCTGAGGGCAGCTCGAACGTTATAAGTGCGGCTGAATACGTGCTGTTCTCGATTCGGATTCTTCTGATTTTTGGTCTCGCCTTTGTCATGCCTGTGGCGTTGATACTTTTGAATGCAGTCGGTGTTGTCACGGGTCGAGGAATTCTAAAATCCTGGCGCATCGCGTTTTTGATAATCTGCGTTGTTTCAGCCCTAGCCACACCGGTAGCAGACCTGTTCTCAATGTTCTTACTCGTGATACCACTGACCGGCCTGTATTTTACGGCCGTGGGAATTGCCCTATTGAACGATAAGCGCAAGAATCTAAAGCTTTCAAAACTCCTAGACGAAGAACCGGCATTTGATTGAATTGAGCCCCTCGGAGCGCTATCAGCAATCCAAACAAAAAGCTAAGTTTCCGCAACTCAAAGAGTTTGAATCTCAGATCAAATTTCCACTCGATGATTTTCAGATTCAGGCCTGTCAGGCTTTAGAGAGAGGTTCGGGAGTCTTGGTCGCGGCCCCAACCGGTGCCGGTAAAACAATCGTTGGCGAATTCGCTATTCACCTCGCAGTTGAATCCGGCCAGAAAGTGTTTTACACCACCCCGATTAAGGCTCTCAGCAACCAAAAATTCGCCGAACTTCAACAACGTTATGGCAAGCAGAAGGTTGGGCTTCTGACGGGGGACACCAACAATAACTCCGAAGCACAAATTGTGGTCATGACAACAGAGGTTCTTCGCAACATGATCTACTCCACCTCAACCTCGCTTATGCAGCTTGGCTACGTGGTTATGGACGAGGTGCACTATCTAGCGGATCGCATCCGTGGAGCGGTCTGGGAAGAAGTAATTCTTCACCTGCCAAAAGATGTAAAAGTAATCTCGCTGAGCGCCACTGTTTCAAATGCGGAAGAATTTGGGGCTTGGTTACAAGAAGTTAGAGGTAACACCCAGGTTATCGTCTCTGAGCACAGGCCCGTGCCATTGCACCAGCACGTTTTATTCGGCGATGAAATGATTGAATTGTTTGAGCACGGTTCCCACAAGACTCGAGTGAACCCAGAGCTTTTGCAGAAGCATCAGGCTCGCCAGCGCACCCCGATGAGATCTAGCCGACGTCAAGGCAAGAGCAATTATGGTTCCAGACCGGGCGGTGACTTTAGGTCTTTCCCAAGACTCGAAAAACCGGAAGTAGTCCAGATACTCTTTGACGCTGGATTACTTCCTGCAATTTTCTTTATATTTTCAAGAGCGGGTTGCGAGGGCGCAGTCTCCGCATGTCGCAGAGAAAATCTGCGGCTCACTAACCGGGAAGAGCAGGTGGAGATCCGTCGAGTGGCTGAGGCGCGCTGCGGCCAGATTGCCGACGAGGATCTGGACACCCTGGGGTATTTCGATTGGCTAGCTTCTTTGGAACGCGGCTTTGCGGCTCACCACGCTGGCATGCTGCCGGCCTTTAAAGAAGTGGTTGAGGAACTTTTTTTGCGTAAGTTGGTGAAAGTGGTGTTCGCCACTGAGACCTTGGCCCTGGGGATAAACATGCCAGCTAGAACGGTCGTGCTAGAGCGCCTAGATAAATACAACGGCGAAGGCAGAGTGCCGATAACAGCTGGTGAATACACTCAGCTCACCGGGAGAGCCGGTAGGCGAGGCATCGATACTGAGGGGCACTCTGTGATTTTATGGGGAGCTCAACTCGACCCCAATCTCGTTGCCGGGCTTGCTTCAAAAAGAACCTACCCCCTGAATTCAAGTTTCAAACCCACCTACAACATGGCGGTGAATCTGATCTCAGCATTCGGTGCGAAGCGAGCTTCGAAGGTCTTAGAGAAGTCCTTCGCTCAGTTTCAGGCGGATCGCTCCGTGGTTGGGTTGGCAAGACTCATCGCCGATAAAAAAGAATCGCTCGAAGGCTACGAGGCGGCAATGCAGTGTCACCTGGGGGACTTCATGGCATACGCCCGAATTCGGCGGGACCTTAGCGACCTCGAGCGCCAAGGGGTGAGTCAACGAACAAGGGCCGGCAAAGACCTAACGGATTCAAAATCTGTTCGAAGAATCGATCAAGAAATAGGAGAGCTCAAGCGAGCCATGCGCGCCCACCCCTGCCACGGCTGCAGTGACCGAGAATCCCACGCGCGCTGGGGTGAAAGGTATCAAAAGCTTCGCAAGGAAATAGACGCTGCGGTTAATCAGATTGAGTCCCGCACCAATGCGGTCGCCAAGATTTTTGATCGGATATGCCTTTTGCTCACCGACTTGAGATATCTTGAGGAAGCGGATAATGACCTAGATGTGACCGATAGTGGTCATCGACTTTCAAAGATTTATGGGGAGCGTGACCTACTTATAGCTGAGTGCATCAACCGCAAAATTTGGAGTGAGCTTGACCCACCGAATCTTGCCGCGATGGCCATGGCCTTGGTTTACGAGAACCGACGAGATGACGGAGACTACGAACCAAAACTTCCAAAGGGGAACTTCTCGGCCGCACTTGAGGCGACCGAAGAAATTCAAGAGGAACTCTTGCACCTTCAGGAGCGCTATCGACTGCCCAAGGAGTCTCAGCTTGAGCTAGGCATGTGTTGGGCCATGCACCGTTGGGCCACCGGAGCCAGATTCGATGATGTTCTCAAACTATCCGGTCAAGTTCCCGGAGATTTTATTCGCTGGAGCAAGCAACTGATTGACCTACTGGATCAGCTGAGCCAGTCTGCCGACGCTCAACTTGCCGAAACGTCACATAAGGCAATGACCTTGGTAAAACGTGGGATTGTGGCAGCAAGTTACTACGTGTAGTTGTCTAAACTTTAGTCATGAAGTTAAGTGCGATGGCTTGGCGCATACCGCTTGGAATTATCGGCGGTGGGCTGGGTCTTTGGGCTTTTCCCACCGAGAATTTTTGGATTATTGCCCCGCTGATTCCAGCCGTAATACTAATTGCAACGTTGGGTCTTAGCTTTTGGCAAGCGACTCTCGTTGGCTTTATAGCCGGGCAAGCCTTCTACATTTCTCACATTGAATGGATAAGCCTTTATTTAGGCCCAGTTCCTCTTATCGGGCTCAGCACACTCTGCTCAATTCCTTTTGCACTTGGTAGCGGCCTCACTGCGTGGCTTTACGGTCGCAAAAAGCCCAAAGGCCTTGGAGTCATTCGATTTGCCTTTGCTGCAGCTGGCATTTGGGCGCTGAAGGAGTGGTCAGCGAACAATTTTCCCTACGGTGGATTCCCTTGGTCAAGACTGGCGATGACCCAATCCGACAGCATTTTTGCAAATTGGGTTTATTGGGGAGGGCTGTCGTTGCTGAGCTTTGTAATTGCACTATTGGGCTCACTCCTAGCTCTCGCGATTCTAAATGGCAAAAAACTCAAAAACAGAGGCCGATTAGCAATGGTTGGTGCAGCGGGATTGAGCATTCTGGTGCCGGTTATTACACCAATTGGAATAACAACTCAGGCTGCCGGCACTCTAAAAATCGCTGCGGTTC
>JBDNID010000138.1:0-4600 GCA_041688475.1 Aquiluna sp. | reverse complement strand
GCTCGATCGAGTTGCTCCCCAATCAAACCGGTTGAGCAAACTAAAACATCGCTTGAGGAAACATCCAATAACTCAGCGACGAGCTCAGCCGTGGCATGGGTGGTTTGAAACCCCACAGTGCCGGTGTAGCAATTTGCTCCACCAGAATTGAGCACAATTGCTGAGGCCTGGAGATCCTTGATCACTTCTTTGGACCAGATAATCGGATTAGCCTGGGCACGATTAGTTGTGAACACGGCAGCAGCGTTTTTGCTCGGCCCGAGATTTACGATCAGTGCCAGATCATTCTTGCCCGATGACTTCAGCCCGCACGCCGCTGCTGAGGCCACAAAGCCCAGCGGGTATGTGGCGCTCAAGGGGTGACTCCGATTGTCGTGAGTCCTGACTCCTCGGCTAAACCTAGCGAGAGATTCATCGACTGAATTGCAGCTCCCGCGGTCCCTTTGACCAAATTATCGATTGCACAAATAACTGAAACTCGACCGGCATGCTCGTCGTAGCTTAATGAAAGCTGAGCGTTATTTGAACCTAGAACCGCCTTAGTCGTCGGAAGCTGGCCGTGGGGCAGAACCTGAACAAAACGCTCCGGGCCATAGGAGTTTTCGTAAGCCGAAATCAAAGCTTCAAAACTAAAACCCGGAGCCGGCTTGGCGGTGCAAACCGCCAGAATGCCCCGAGACATCGGAACCAATACTGGGGTGAACGACACGCTCACCTTTTTTGCTCCGGCCCAGCGTAAATTCTGCTCAATCTCAGGAGTATGGCGATGGCTTCCCCCAACTCCGTAGGCTCTGGCTGAGCCCATCACCTCACTGGCCAAAAGATCAGGCTTTAGGCTCTTGCCGGCCCCGGAGGTGCCGACGGACAAGACCGCCACTAAGTCTGTGGCATCAATCAGCTGGGCACTGATGGCCGGAGCAAGAGCCAGAGTAATCGCTGTGACGTTGCAACCAGGAACGGCAATCCGATTCGCGGCACTTAGATGGTCGCGCTGCATCCCACCTTGTCCTAAGCCGAGTTCCGGAAGGCCGTAGCTCCAGGTGCCAGCATGGTTTGACCCGTAATACTTCTCCCAATCACTTGAAGATTCCAACCTAAAGTCCGCACCGCAGTCAATCACCAATTTCGTATCACCTAAACCGCCGGCGATTTCAGCACTTTTACCGTGAGGCAAAGCGAGAAAAACGATGTCGTGGCCGCTAAGGTTAGCCGCGGTTGTCTGAACCAACTGATACTTCGCGAATTGCGGAATATGAGGCGCAAAAAGACCAAGCTTTTCTCCAGCATTATTATTTGCCGTCACTGCACCAAGCTCTAGATTGGGATGATTCGCAATCAAGCGCAATAGCTCCGAGCCAACATATCCACTTGCCCCGGCTATCGCTACTTTATAAATCATTAGGCCCTCAGGGTCGCTTGGAATCTCTCAAAAGCCAAAGCTACTGCTTTATCCCTGGACTCGGTGGCTTCAACTTGGGTCAGCGTGCGATCCATGGCTCTGAAGACCAAAGAAAACGTAAGTGATTTTTGACCGGAATCGACGCCAGGGCCCCGGTAATCATCAACCAGACGAACCTCTTCTAGAAGCTCACCTGCGCCCTCATAAATCGCTTCAAACACCGCCCCCGCTGGCACCTCGATTCCGACAACCAGGGATAGATCCTGGGTTGCCGCCGGCATAATCCCAAGCTCGCTGGCAACCAAAACCTCTGGCGCCAAAGCGAAGACGGCATCTAGGTTTATTTCGTAAACCCCAACTCGGCGGGGCAAGTGGAGCTCTTGACTTATTGCGGGATCAAGCTCTCCAACAAATCCAACCGACTTGCCAAGTACAAAAACTTCACCAGCGCGTCCCGTGTGAAAACCCGGAATTACCCGCTGGACAATGATCCCCCTTAGGCCAGCCGCGGCGATAACGCCGCGAACCGCATCAATCGCCTGGGGATAGCCAGCCTCAATCACCTTTTGACCCGGAGACTGAGCAATCCAATCACCAAGAATCACCCCGGCCACGTGCTTGGGCTGTTCGGGAATGCTCTCAAATAGGCTTTTTAGTTCCGGAGCGCTTGGCTTTTTGCCACCCAGCGGCAAACTCGAAACTCCTTGACCCCTGGACTCCAAAAACACCGAGCCCTCTTCGTATAGGGCGAGTGAAGTCTGGCCTCTTGAAATATTTCGCTGTGCTGCAATTAATATTGGGGCAATCAGCGAGCGCCGAAGTTCCGGATACTCAGATTGCATAGCATTCTCCAAAACCACGGCAGGTCCTGGGTTGAACCAAGAGTTTTGCTGATTGGAAACAAACGGGTAGTTCAAGACTTCTACGTGGCCCGAACCAGAAAGGGCCGAAACCACCCTTCTACGAAATTTTTGTCGAGCTGTTAGGCCCCTTCCTGAAGACGCAGTTGGGATTCTGGAAGGGATCAAGTCGTAACCCAAGAGTCTGGCAACCTCTTCAACCAAGTCGGTTTTATGGGTTAAATCGGGGCGCCAACTTGGTGCGGTAACGCTCAAGACATCACCCCGATCGATGACCTCGCAACCGATTTCTAAGAGCACTTCAGTGATCTGCGATTTGGTGTAAGAAACCCCTACAAGCTCACCAGCAAAACCCAGAGGCATCTCTATGGTGGTTTTCGATACTGGAATCGAAAAGTCAGCCCCAACATCAGTAACTGTTCCGCTTGCCAATTCTTCGAGAAGAGCTGCTGCTCGATAAAGAGCAAAGAGTCCAACCTCAAAGTCAACTCCGCGTTCAAAGCGCTTGGATGCTTCAGAGGGAAGCTTGTGCCTTCGGCTTGAGCGGGCAATCGAGATTGGATCAAAAACAGCGGCCTCGAGAAGAATGTCCTTGGTGCTATCCCCCACCTCGGTAGTGAACCCACCCATCACACCTGCCATACCAATCGGCCCAGACTCATCGCAAATGACCAAGTCTTCAACACTAAGCTTTCGCATCTTTTCGTCCAGCGTCTTCAGCTCCTCCTCGGCAAGGGCTCGGCGCACCGAAATACCCCCGGAGAGCTTTTGCTGGTCGTAGGCGTGCAATGGCTGTCCGAGTTCAAGCATCACGTAATTGGTAATGTCTACGGCGATTGAAATCGAGCGCATTCCCGCCAGTTGCAAACGGGTCTGCATCCAGTCGGGCACTTTAGCCTCAGCATCGATGCCAGTAACACTTAGTAATCTGAATCTAGAGACTCCGGGAACCCCAAGAATCGGGGCCAAGTCATCGATTACAAGCGGAAAGTCAGCTGCTTTTCCGACTTTCACGCGACTGGCCGGATCAGTAAATGCGACTTTCGCCGCGTGAGAATATTCGCGGGCGATTCCTCTAATTGATAGGCAGTACCCGCGATCCGGAGTGACGTTCACCTCAGCGGCAGATTCATTGAGGCCTAAAAGTGCTAGAGCGTTTACGCCCACCTCAGGATCTAGATCCATAGTTGTTAAGCGCAAGATGCCATCATGCTCATCAGAGAGACTCAATTCTCTGGCCGAAGCAATCATGCCATCAGAGACATGCCCGTAAGTCTTTCGCGCTGAGATTACGAAGTTGCCTGGGAGCACCGCTGTGGGCAAGGACACGACAACCTTGTCGCCAACCAAAAAATTCGAAGCACCACAAACAATGCCGCGCACATCACCGCCGCCATCGGCTGCGAGCTCGCCGTCTTTAGCCACTCTGACCTGACACCAACGAATGGACTTGCCATTTGACTGCGGCTCATCCGCGAATTCTAAAACCTGACCCACGACTATTGGGCCAGAGAGCTCGCCCCCGTGGGAACCCTCTTCTTCGAGCCCCACCTTGACAAGCTGCGCCATAACAGAATTGGGGGTGGCGTCTTTTTCAAGATCAACAGATTCTCTTAGCCAGCTAAGTGGGACGCGCATCAAATCACACTCCCAAATTGCCTCGAGAAGCGCACGTCCGCCTCGACCATATCGTGCATGTCCCGAACACCATTCCTAAACATCAGGGTTCTCTCAATCCCCATGCCGAATGCGAAGCCCGAGTAGACCTCTGGGTCAATTCCCGCCGAAAGCAAAACGTTTGGATTGACCATTCCGCAACCGCCCCACTCGACCCAGCGAGCACCGCCTTTGGCGCCTGGGTGCCAAACATCGAGCTCAGCCGATGGCTCGGTGAACGGGAAAAAGCTTGGCCGCAATCGAATTTTGGCTTCTTCACCAAACATCACCCTCGCGAAAAACTCAAGTGTGCCCTTGAGATCCGCCATTGTAAGGCCCTTATCGATTGCCAGCCCTTCGACCTGATGAAACACAGGTGTGTGGGTAGCGTCAAGTTCGTCAGTTCGATAAACCCGACCTGGACAAAGCACATACATCGGCAGTTCTCGCTCCAGCATCGAACGGACCTGCACCGGGGAGGTGTGTGTCCGAAGAAGTAAGTGATTTTCTAGTGGCGAGACAAAGAAGGTGTCCTGCATGGCGCGCGCGGGGTGATCCGGATGAAAGTTCAGCGCGTCAAAGTTAAACCACTCATTCTCAAGCTCCGGCCCATCAGCAATTTCCCAACCCATGCCAATAAATACATCACTTACCTGGTCCATCAACAAAGAAAGTGGATGTCTTG
>JBDNID010000137.1:0-6922 GCA_041688475.1 Aquiluna sp. | reverse complement strand
TGGGCCAGATTGTCGCAGGCCTTGCCCACACTTCAATCGTCTCGATAGAGTTCGAGGCCCTTGGCGAGATTGCGGCCCACGATGTTACCGTTTTGAAGCTTGCGGCCCTAAAGGGCTTATTCCAGTCAATGGTGACCGAGCAAGTTTCCTATGTGAACGCACCCTTGATGGCCCAGCAACGCGGAGTCGAGGTTCGACTCACGCAGGACTTGATTTCCGATGAGTACCGGAATGTCACAACCCTTAAGGCCGTTCTTTCTGATGGCAGCGTTGTTTCGGCTGGCGGAACCGTTATTGGTCCAAAGCACCAACAAAAAGTTGTATCGATAAATGGTTACGACGTTGAGCTATCGATGGCCGAGAACTTCGTGGTCATGGTCTACCAAGATCGACCGGGTATTGTCGCAATTTACGGCAAAGCGTTTGCAGAAGCTGGCGTGAACATTGCCGCTATGAACATTGCTCGCCAGCAAAAAGGCGGAAAGGCGCTTGCGGTAATCACGATCGACAGCAAGGTTGACCAGGGCGTTTTGGAGACTTTGCGCGAGGAAATATCGGCTGACTTGATGCAAGCGATAGCAATAACCGAGGCTTACTAAAAAGATTATTGGGGTTAGGTAGCCGAACGGCTACTTTCCTGGTCGTAATCGTTCGGCGACAATCATTATCTAAGGCCTACGACCAAAAGACTTGAACAGATATTGACCGTTAGACGCCCCCCCTTGGCATCCATTCCGATTCGCCAGGTGGCGTAGCCACCGTCGAGGTTGCCAGTTTTGATTCCTTGGCTTCGCAGTATTTGGGTGGCGGGTATGGCCGAGCTGACCAACTTCACGGGTCACAATCACGCCTCTACCCGGTAAATCGGCTAGGAGATCTTTTAAGGTGTCGACGGAAAGTTAAATGGGCGTCAGGCGCAACGCCTTGGGCACGACGCTCTTCGCTAATGCGGACATCGACCCTAATCACGCCTACCTCTTGGGCTTGCTTGGCCTATGTTGGCTAAATCTTTTTAAAATTCTTTTTGAGAAAATCAGGTAAGCCCATTAATTTTCATCGCCAGAGGAAACTTCTTTTCCGGCGGCAATCCAGCCACCGGTGCCCTCCGCAACCGAAACTGCTTCAAAACCTTGGGTTTCTAAATAGTTGGCCGCGGTCATGGACCGGCCTCCTGATTGGCATATGACCCAAATCTTCCTATCTTTCGGCAGGGTGTCTAGATTCTCGGAAACCGAGTTCAACGGCATGTGGATTGCCTCGGGAACGTGCCCGTCTTGAAACTCCCAGTCTTCGCGAACATCGATCAGATAGGCATTCTCGCGAATAGCTTCAGTGAGGTCGTTGATATTTACTTCTTGTGCCATTTTTTTGTTTCCTTATCTTCTAGCTGAGTGAGAGAAAAGCTTTTTCGAGCCTAGCTCGATCCTTGTGCCCGGATTCGTCCTGGGCACAGTTGGCAATGCCCGACGCAATAAGTGCAAAAGCTCCTCGGGAAATGGCGGCCTGAGCCGCCGCAAGCTGGGTCAGGATATCGGAGCAATCTCTGCCCTCTTCGAGCATTTTGATGATGCCCCCTATTTGACCTTGGGCCCTGGCGAGCCTTCTTTTTACTGAGTCGAGATCATCTTGTGGAATTTCCAAATCCAGCTCCTTTCAACTTGACACTCAGAATCCTAGCACATACCCTAGGGGGTATCTCGAAAGGACTCAGATTGAAGATTTTTAAGTTTCTAGCAGCCGCTCTAATTGCTCTATTTGCAGTGAGCTCACTCTCCGGCTGCTCAGCCGACAAGTTGGACCCGCAAAGTTATGTAGCGATCATTGATGTGCGAGAGCAGTCGGAGTGGGATGGCGGCCACCTCGAAGGCGCAGTCCTGATTCCAATACCAGCGGCCGATTTTGCAACTCAGGTTTCGGTGCTGGACCCAAGTTTGGATTACTACATCTATTGCCGCAGCGGTAACCGCTCTGGCCAGGCTATCAATCAGATGCGCGACCTTGGCTTCACGGGTGAATTGAAAAACGGTGGCTCACTGGCCAATGCCTCTAGTCAGCTTGACCTTGCGGTGGTAAAAGATTGATGTTCTCTCAAGCCGCAAAGGATTGGGATGCTCGTTACCTGGCCACCGAATCGATGTGGTCGCTAGAGCCCAACCAGTTCGTGGTTGAGGCGTTGAGTGACTTGGTGGGTGGCTCGATGGTTGATTTAGCCGGCGGAGAAGGCCGCAATGCGCTGTGGTTTGCATCTCGCGGTTGGAATGTCGAGAACGTTGAGTTCTCGAGGGTTGCCCTGGATAAGTTTTTGGCAAGAGCTCAAAAGCTCGACTATCAAAAGCGGGTTATTGCGAGCCACTTTGATGCCACAACTGCAGTCTTTGAGCTAAAACCAGATCTCACCGTCATTGCTTATTTGCAGTTGCCTTGGGATCAACTAGAGCTTGCGCTAGATAATGTTTTGGCTCAACAAGCAAAAGGTGTTGTCTTTGGAGTTTGGCATTCAATCAAAAATCTAACCCAAGGTTATGGCGGTCCGCCCTTGAAAGAGATTCTGCCCTCACCTTCGGAGCTGGAGTCCTGGGCCCAATCCAGGGGGCTAAATTTTGAGGTCAGGGAGCGGGATCGCACTGTGGAAGCGGAGTCGGGATCCAAAACGGCTTTGGATGTCACGCTCTTAGTGAGGCTTTAGCCCAAAATAGCCAATAAGGTTAATTCACATAACCCGTAAGGCCAGATTTGAAATCGATTAACCTTGCCGTAATTCCAGGCGATGGCATTGGACCCGAGGTCACCAAGGTCGCCCTTTCTGCCCTAAATAAAGCACTTGGCGGTGTTGAAGTAAAAATTACCGAGTACGACCTCGGGGCAAAAAGATACTTGGACACTGGTCTAATTCTGGAAGCAGAAGACCTGGCACAGCTTGAAAACCACGACGCAATCCTGTTGGGTGCGATTGGCGATCCACGGGTTCCGTCTGGAATTTTGGAGCGAGGCCTCTTGCTAAAGCTTCGCTTCGCATTTGACCAACACATCAACCTTCGCCCTTCAAAATTATTTGCAGGGGTCCAGTCACCGCTTATAGGCGTTGAGGGTTTGGATTTTGTAGTGGTGCGCGAGGGCACCGAGGGTCCCTATGTTGGTAATGGTGGAGCTATTCGTATCGGTACCGATCAAGAGGTTGCCAATGAGGTTTCGGTCAACACTGCGTTCGGCGTGAAAAGAGCCGTCGAATACGCCTTTGAGCTGGCTCGAACTCGCGAGCGTAAGAACGTGACGCTGGTCCATAAGACCAATGTCTTAGTCCACGCTGGCAAGATTTGGCTTCGGATAGTTGAAGAAATTTCGGCGAACTACCCGGGTGTTACCCACGATTACATGCACATCGATGCGGCAACCATCTACATGGTCACTAACCCCGAACGATTCGATGTAATTGTCACTGACAATCTATTCGGCGACATCATTACTGATCTAGCAGCCGCTATATGTGGTGGCATAGGGCTGGCTGCATCGGCTAATCTAAACCCGACCGGAGCATTTCCTTCCATGTTCGAACCCGTTCATGGCTCGGCTCCGGACATCGCTGGAAAAAATCTGGCTGATCCAACCGCGGCCATCCTTTCTGCGGCTCTTATGGCAAAAACCCTCGGGTTCGATTTAGCGGCGCAGAAGATCGAGACTGCGGTTGCTAAAGATCTATTGACTCGAGACAATCAAAAGCGCTCCACGGATCAGATTGCAGAATCTATCCTTGGCCTTATTTAGAGGTAGAGATGAAGTTTGAAGTAACCCGCAACCCCAAACCACTAAGTGACTCTGATCGCGAAGCCGCCATATCCGACCCTACTTTTGGTAGCCATTTCACCGACCACCAGGTTGTTGTGGTTTGGGAAGAGGGTATCGGTTGGCACAGCGCTCAAGTGATCCCGTACGGCCCAATTTTGATGGACCCCTCTTCAGCCGTGTTGCACTATGGCCAAGAGGTTTTTGAGGGTATCAAGGCTTATCGCCATCAGGACGGGTCAATATGGACTTTTAGGCCCAAGATGAATGCTGCACGCATTCAACGTTCTGCAAAAAGAATGGCACTGCCCGAGCTTCCGGCCGACGTCTTTATCGATTCGCTTCAGCAGTTGATTGCCGTTGATGGCGACTGGGTGCCCAAGCCTGAAGGTGAAAAAACGCTTTATTTCCGTCCTTTTGAGATTGCTGCCGAGAACTTCTTGGGAGTTCGCGCAGCTAAGCGCGTTGAGTACCGAGTCATCGCATCGCCGGTGGGTCCTTATTTTGTCGGGGGAGTAAAGCCGATTTCGATTTGGATCGCTCTGGATTCTTCAAGAGCTGGCAAACACGGCACCGGTGAGGCAAAAACTGGCGGCAACTATGCGGCCTCGCTTTTGGCCCAGCAAGAAGGATATAAGCAAGGCTGTTCCCAGGTGGTGTTCCTAGATGCCGAGAGCTCAACCTATGTCGAAGAATTAGGCGGTATGAACCTTTTCTTTATTTATAAAGACGGCTCGGTTGTTACCCCCGGGCTCGATGGAACCATCCTGCGGGGGATCACTAGGGACTCTCTGATAACGCTTATTAAGGACCGTGGGATAAAAATGACAGAGCGCAAAGTGACTCTCGATGAGGTTCGTGAGGGAGCAAAATCCGGTGAAATAGCCGAGGTTCTTGCCTGTGGCACGGCGGCGGTTATAACCCCAGTGGGTATTTTTAAATCCCGTGAAGAGGAAATAGTGATTGGCGGAAATGAGCCCGGAGAGCTGACGGTCTCGCTTCGCGAGGAGCTCACTAGCATTCAATATGGAATTGTGGCTGACCGTCATAATTGGATGCACAAGCTGGCAGACTAACAAGGTGCGTATAGCCAGGTTTAGTCATCAGACCGTAATTAAATACGGCGAAATTCAAGATACTCAAATCAAAGTCTTTGTTTCAAACCCGATCGAGTCACTGGATTATTCTGGCGAGGTGTTGGCGCTATCGGGAGTCAGGCTATTGGCACCGGTGGTCCCTTCGAAGATTATCTGCATCGGCATGAACTATGCGGCTCACGCCGCAGAGATAGCGCAGGATCTGCCCGATGAACCATTAATGTTTTTCAAGCCGGTGAGTTCGATTATCGGACCGGGGGATGCAATCGTGCTTCCTAGGCAGTCCGACCAGGTCGAGCTAGAGGTCGAACTTGCGATTGTTATTGGCAAGCAAGCCAAAGACATAGCTGAGTCTGAAGCCAAAGATCACATCTTTGGCTACACCATCGGCAACGATGTCACTGCCAGGGATTTGCAGTTTTCCGATTTGCAGTGGGCCAGGTCTAAGGGCTTCGACACTTTTTGTCCACTGGGGCCATGGATTGAAACCGATTTTGATCCCAAGGGTAAAAAGATAGCATCCCGTGTTCAAGGGGTCCCGAGGCAGCATTCGATCACTAACGACATGATTTACAGCATTGAGCAGATTGTTTCTTACGTCTCCCAAAACGTCACACTCTTCCCAGGGGACGTGATTCTCACGGGCTCTCCGGCTGGAATCAGCAGGATTGATGACGGAAATATGGTTGAGTGTGAGATCGAGGGATTAGGCGTACTTAGTAACCCCGTCAAATAAGCTTTAGGCAATGTCACTTATAACTGCCCCCACCACAAACGCAACCGGTGTCGACACCAGAGTTCGCTTTTGCCCCTCACCCACCGGAACTCCGCACGTTGGATTAGTTCGCACCGCCTTGTTTAATTGGGCCTATGCCCGCAACCAGGGCGGCAAGTTCGTTTTTCGGATCGAGGACACCGACGCTGCGCGTGATTCTGAAGAAAGCTACGAGCAAATCGTTGAGGCACTTCGGTGGCTCGGTTTGGACTGGGACGAGGGTATTGAGATTGGCGGTCCGAACGAGCCCTATCGTCAATCCCAGCGCGGGCAAATCTATTCAGAAGTAGTTGAGAAGCTCAAGGCCTCTGGGCATTTATACGAGAGCTTTTTATCCTCCGAGGAAATTGAAGCGAGAAACATTTCTGCTGGTCGCGCCAAACAACTTGGCTACGACAACTCTGAACGCCAGTTATCGGATGAGCAGAGGGCTAAGTATTTAGCCGAAGGTCGCCAGCCAGCTCTTCGGTTGCGGGTTCCAGATCAAGATATCACTTTTGACGACTTGGTTCGCGGGGAGATTACTTTTCCGGCGGGCTCGTTTCCGGATTTCGTCCTGGTTAGACCCGGCGGCCAGCCGCTCTATACGCTTGTGAACCCGGTCGATGATGCCCTGATGGGCATCACGCATATCTTGCGCGGCGAGGATTTACTTTCTTCCACCCCCAGGCAGATTGCACTTTATAACGCAATGTTTGAGGCCGGCATTACCAAGTTCATTCCGCGTTTTGGTCACCTGCCGTTTGTAATGGGGGGAGGTAATAAAAAGCTTTCGAAGCGCAACCCGGAGAGCAATCTTTTTCTGCACCGCGACCGCGGTTTTATCCCCGAAGGACTGTTGAACTACCTTGCACTTCTAGGTTGGTCAATCTCCCACGATAGAGACATATTTTCACTGCAAGAACTCTGCGATAACTTCGATGTGAAAAGTGTGAACCCAAACCCGGCCAGGTTTGATCAAAAAAAGGCCGACTCTATTAATGCCACCCACCTGAGAATGCTAGATCTCAAAGATTACGAAATAAGGGTGCTGCCTTATCTTCAAAGCTCAGGGATTTTGCCTAGCGAACCGAATCAAAAAGACCTAGAGCTTCTTAGCTCCCTAATTCCTCTGATTCAGGAGCGAATCACCGTGCTCTCGGAGGCCCCGGGGATGATTGGCTTCATGTTCCAGAAATCCAGTGAACTAAGTCTTGATGATGATGCGCTGGCGTCACTACCTGCTAATGCCAAGGAGATTATTGAAGCGGCGATCAGCACTCTAAATCAG
>JBDNID010000136.1:0-7219 GCA_041688475.1 Aquiluna sp. | reverse complement strand
CCGATTCAGGGCGAGGGCGGTTTCATCGTTCCGGCTCCGGGATTCTTGAGAACGCTCGACCAATGGTGCAAGGCGAATGGAATCGTAATGGTTGCCGATGAGGTTCAGTCGGGTATCGCTCGATCGGGCAAGTGGTTTGCCAGCGAATGGGAAGAAGGCTATGAGCCGGACATAGTGACAGTTGCCAAAGGTATCGCCGGAGGGCTTCCGCTTTCTGGCATCGTGGGGCGCGCCGAAATTATGGATTCCTCTCATGCCGGCGGTTTGGGCGGAACTTTTGGTGGCTCACCCACCGCTGTTGCCGCTGGAGTAGCGGTTCTAGAGCAGCTTGAAGAAGGCGGCTGGTTAGAAAGATCACTCGAAATAGGGGAAATCTTGACAACTCGTCTTATTGCGCTTCAGGCCCAGTATCCGATCATCGGTGAGGTGCGAGGCAAAGGTGCGATGCAGGCAATCGAATTCGTTGAAGCGGGGACCATGAAGCCGAACTCCCGTGCTGTGGAAGAGCTAGTGCGACACTGCCACCAAAATGGAGTGGTCATCCTAAATGCGGGCACCTATAACAACGTTATTAGATTCTTGCCGCCTCTAGCAATCAGTGACGAGCTGCTGCATGACGCCTTAGATGTGCTTACCGAGGGTCTGGCAAAGCTAGCCGGTTAACTCAAGCTCGTTTTGTCTCAAAAACAGTCAAAGGAGACTTGTTTTGCAAAGCTTCAAAGATCGTAAAAAACTAGAGACGCTGCATCAAACTGAGCTCAATCGATTCATTGAGACACATCCTGAATCTAACGCCCGTCATCGGCAAGCTAAATCTTCCATGCTTGGTGGGGTGCCTATGATTTGGATGTCGAAGTGGCCAGGGCCGTTTCCAATTTATGTCGAGAGCGCTAAAGGGTCGCACTTCACCGATATAGATGGCCGCGAATATGTTGATTTTTGCCTCGGTGACACAGGGGCCATGTCGGGCCACGCGCCAGACCCAACCGTTCGAGCCGTTCAAGCCCAGATAGCTAAGGGTTCGACCTACATGCTTCCAACGACCGACTCAATTACCGCGGCTGAACTTCTCCAACAGCGCTTTGGTCTGCCCACTTGGCAGTTCACACTCAGCGCAACCGACGCCAACAGGCATCTGATCCGCTATGCAAGACACGTGAGCAAAAAACCCAAGATTGCGATTCACGACTACTGCTACCACGGAAGTGTCGATGAAACCTTCGCCGTATTGGACGAGCATGGAAATACGGTGGCGCGCAAAGACAACATCGGCAAGCCGGTGAGTCTAGATCACACCACCGTGGTGGTGCCCTTTAACGACCTGATGGCAGCGGAGCTCGCGTTCAGTGGGGGCGAAGTTGCTGCCATGCTAATTGAGCCGGCCATGACAAACATTGGCATAGTCCTACCCGAGCCCGGTTACCTAATGGGCCTTAGGGACCTCTGCGATAAATACCAAGTGCTTCTGATTATCGATGAAACTCACACCCTTTCGGCCGGTATTGGAGGCATGACCCGCACCCATAACCTGCGGCCCGACGCTGTGGTTTTGGGCAAGACAATCGGAGGCGGTGTGCCAGTCGGAGCTTTTGGATTGAGCGAGAAATTTGTAAATCAGATCACGAACTCTACGAACCTGGAGAGTATCGATGTGGGGGGTGTGGGCGGCACCCTGGCCGGCAATGCTCTTTCTATGGCCGCCGTGGTCGCCACGCTATCCGAGGTCTTAACTGAAAAAGCGTTTCTCGAAATGGAGCGACTCGCAACCATCTGGGTGCAAAACGTGCAAGGTGTAATTGATTCGGGAAATCTGCCATGGCAAGTATCCCAGATTGGCTGCAGAGGGGAATTTAGCTTTAGAGCGGAGGCTCCGAGAAATGGTCAAGAGGCCAACGCCGCTGAGGATTTTGAACTCCAACAGTACTTGCAGCTGCACGCCATGAATCGAGGCGTTCTGATGACTCCGTTTCACAACATGGCCCTGATGTCTCCTAAGACAACCGACGCGGACCTTGAGAGCCACCTAGCTCACTTTAAAGAAGCCACCGAGTCTCTAATTAGCTAACCTCTTAGCTTTTCTACTGCCTCGGATTTGAACGATGAGCACGATTGCTATCGCTATCAAAAACACCGATGATCCAATCACGTTCGCCTCTGCTGGAATTCCTCTAGCAGCTGCGGTGTAGACGAACTTGGGGAAAGTCTCGATTGAACCGGAGTTGAACTGGGTGATGATGAAGTCGTCGAAACTCAGAGCGAACGCCAACATCGCGGCGGCCAAAATGCCCGGCAGCAATAGAGGAAGGGTTACTTTCCGAAACACCTGGAAAGGGTTGCCATAAAGATCTCTACCCGCCTCTTCTAAAGCAGGATCCAAGGTGGCCACGCGCGCCTTCACCGTCACCACGACAAAGCTCAAGGTGAACATAACGTGGGCAATTATTACGGTAGTGAGGCCCTTTGCCACGCCAAGATCTAGAAACTGAGCCGCAAGCCCGGCTCCCATTACCACCTCTGGAGTGGCCAAAGGCAAAAACAAAAGTAGGTTGGTGGCTGCCCGAAACTTGAATCGGTAGCGCACCAGCGCAATAGCAATCATGGTGCCCAAAATCGTGGCAATGGTCGTTGCGCTCAGCGCGATGATCAAGGAGTTTCCAAACGCGGTACACACCACCTGCTGATCACAAACGTTGATCCAATTATCGAGTGTGAAGCCACGCCAAATAATGTTCGATTTAACTGAATCGTTGAAAGAAAAAACAAACGTGTAGATGATTGGAATCATCAAAAAAGCAAAAGTCAGGACAACGTATGTTGGCAGCAACCAGCGCCCCAGAGAAAAGCGGGTCATAGTAGGTCATCCGTTCCACTGCGCTTCACATAAGCCGACACCAAAACCACTATCGCAGCCATTAGCATCACCGATAGGGCCGAGGCGGTTGGATAATCCTGAATTCTCAAGAAGTTGGCTTCCACCACATTTCCAATCATCGCCGTGCCTGGACCACCCAAAAAGTCTCGGCTCGCAACCACGTAATCTCCACTAATCGGAATGAAGGTCAGAAGCGTCCCGGAGATAACCCCGGGAAGCGAAAGTGGGAAGGTAATCTTCCTGAAGGTGGTCGCTGGGCTGGCATATAAGTCGGAGCCCGCCTCCACTAGACGCATGTCCAGCCGATCGAGATTGGCATAAATGGGCAGAGTCATAAATGGAATGAAGTTATAAACCAAACCGAAAATCACGGCGAAATTAGTTCCAATAATGTAACTGTCTGCTCCAAAGATGCCAACATCTTTCAGAACATTTACGATCCAAGAATCGTTAGAAAATATCTGCTTCCACGCGAAGGTTCGCAGTAGAAAGCTAATAAAAAATGGTGCGATTACTAAGGTCAGCAGAATGCCTCGAAGTAGCGGTCGGTCTCTAGCTCTAACGGCTATGTAATACGCAATTGGATAGCTAATCAGAAGTGCGATTATGGTGGCTATGAAAGCGAAAGAAAAAGACCTAAAGATTTGCGGCGCATACTGCGTGACGGCGTAAGCGTAATTCCCAAACTCAACACCAAAGTCATACTGCCCAATAATTCCAGAAGGGTCGGGCTGTTTTAGTGAAGCCATGATTAAGGCAATCAGCGGTGTTATAAAGAATAAACCTAGATAAATCAGACCCGGCATCAAAAGCACAAGCGCTACACGACCGCTTTTAGTTTGAGTTTTCACCTGAGTCTTGGATGTCTGCCCAAATGCCACGAACGCCATAGCGTCAGTCTTCTTCTGAGGTGCCCGAGGGCAAATCGCTCAAACCAAAGCTGTGCTTTACTTTCCAGCTGATCCAAACCTGCGCCCCTAGTTCAATCACTGGGGATCGCCCAATGTTCTGAGCAAATACTGTTACTTCGCCAACGTGTGGAATGTCAATCTGATACTGATTACTGACACCAGTAAAGCGAATATCCGTTATCTCACCGGGTCCAAGCACATTGAGTTCCGAGTTGGCTTCAGGCTTCTCTTCTAGGAACTGGACCTTTTCGGGACGGACTCCGATTGCGATTTTGCCGGTGTGCTTTTCAGAACGCTCTGTCAAAACCGTCACCTTGCTGCCGGCGACGGAAATACTTAGGGTTCCCGAAGAGCTATCCAGCACGTCCCCGACAAAGATATTGGACTGACCCAAAAATTTAGCGACAAACGCAGTTCTCGGACGCTCATATAAAGCTTCTGGAGAACCCAGTTGTTCGATGTGACCCTGGTGCATAACCGCAACGGTATCTGCCATGTCCATAGCTTCTTCTTGATCATGGGTTACATGCAAAAAGGTCAGACCGACTTCCATTTGTATTGCCTTGAGCTCGATCTGCATTTGACGCCTGAGCTTCAGATCGAGAGCACCCAGCGGCTCATCAAGTAGTAGCAAGGCCGGGCGGTTCACGAGAGCCCTTGCTAGAGCCACTCGCTGCTGCTGACCACCCGAAAGCTGCTGAGGCTTTCTGGCCGCAAGGTGCTCAAGCTCAACAAGTTCTAGAGCTTTTTGAGCCTTGTCCAGAGGCTCAGGCAGCTTACGTTGCCTGATACCAAATGCCACGGTTTCCAAAACGCTCATGTGCGGAAATAGTGCGTAGTTTTGAAAAACCGTATTCACGGGGCGCTCGTGGGGCTTCATCGAGGTGACATCCTTGCCACCGAGAAGAATCTGACCCTTTGTTGGCGACTCCAACCCTGCAATCATTCTCAAGGTTGTGGTTTTGCCGCAACCGGATGGTCCCAAAAGTGCAAAGAACTCCCCGGCTGGAATGTGAAGGTGAAGGTCGTCAACCGCCACAAAACCTGGGAACTCTTTGCGAATACCTTTAAGCTCTAAATCCTGACCGCGAGCGACAAAATCAATCGCCACTAGGCGCCCAGAAGGAGGTTCTGCCAAGCCGAAGAGAAGCGCTGCTCCTCTTGACCGGTTAGAACCCTAAAGGCCTGAGTCTTAGAAAGGGTCTCGGCGCCTGGGAAAATCAGCTCATTTTCAGCTAATTCAGGGTCGATAGCCTGGGCCGCCTCTTTGGCTCCCTCAACTGGAGTTATGTAATTTACCCACAGGGCCAGTTCCGCAGCGTTTTCAGGATTGTAGTAAAAATCAATCAGTTTTTCACCGTTTTTCTTGTGAGTAGAGCCCATCGGCGCTACGAACACATCCGCCCATAATGTTGCGCCAGACTCGGGGAATATAAACCCGAAAGGCTCTGGTTCATCATCAGTCGCGGCTTCATAGTTAGCGACTGTTATGTCTCCAGACCAAGCAGTTGAAGCGATTATGTTTCCAGTCGCAAGATCATCTAGGTAGCTGTTGCCGCGGACGTTGAAGATCTGCCCGGAATCAATCTGAGCTTTGATGATATCGATTGCGTTCATAAAAGCGTCTTCATTCAAACTCGAAGCAGATGTGATGTCGATACCCTCCGCCATAAGAACTAAACCAACGCTGTCTCGCATCTCCGAAAGCAGTCCGATTCTTCCACGAAGCTCCGCCACCCAAAGGTCGGCGACCGAACCCGGCGCGTCCTTCCCAGTTGCATCCTTATAAGCCTTTTTGTTATAACCGATGCCTGCGAAGCCTGCTTGCCAGGGAATCGAGTAAATCCGATCTGGGTCGTCGGCGCCCCCCAGGTAACCGGCGGCCAAGTTGGCTACCTTATTGGGCATGTTGGCATCATTAAATGGTTGCACAACACCGAGGGTCTTGAGTCGCGATGCCATCCAGCCGGTTGGGCAAGCGATGTCAGCACCTATGTCTTGGCCGAGTTCGAGCTGATCCTTAACTTTGGCGTACCAGGTGTCGTTGTCATCGATCTCGATACGGTAATCAACGCTGATTCCGCTTTCTTGCTCGAATCTTGAAAGAGTTGGGTAGTTGCCTGCGTCATCTTCATCCATGTATGCGGGCCAGTTGTGCCAAGTCAATACTGGTTCAGAATCGGAAACGTCTGTAACGGGCGTGAGGGTCGATTCTGCGCTGGCACACGAGGCCAGAGATAAAGCCGCAGCGGTTCCGCCGATTCCGGCCAGCGCTGCGCGCCTTGAAACCTGATGGCTTCTGGCAGCTTTAACTAGTTGAGCAAGCATCGGGTCTTGAGGAAGTCCTCGCATCATTGCAATCTCCTAAATCCAGCTATCTCTAACCGGCTCCTTTTGTTATCCATGGACCCTGCGCTTTGAAATTCAAAGCCGACAAAAGTTTGTCATAAAACTTTTGTCCAGATGCCCACGAAACCTATATTTTACTTTCAGTCCCCGATGTAGCTCATGACGTGCTTCACACGGGTGTAATCCTCAAAACCGTAGTGCGATAAATCTTTGCCATAACCGGAGTGCTTAAAGCCACCGTGCGGCATTTCTGCGACTAGCGGGATGTGAGTATTAATCCACACCGCTCCAAAGTCCAAATACTTTGCAAAACGCATTGCCCTGGTGTGGTTTGAGGTCCAAACCGAAGAAGCTAATCCGTATGGGGTGTCGTTTGCCCACTGCAAAGCCTGCTCATCGCCAGTGAAGCGCTGAACCGTCAGCACTGGACCAAAAATTTCATCCTGAATGTGTTCATCGTTTTGCTTGAGACCAGAGATCACGGTCGGCTCTAGGAAATACCCCTTGGGCCCAATTCGGTTTCCACCAATTTCCACCCTTGCGTGAGCTGGCACTCGATCAATAAAGCCCTGAATTCGAGTGAGCTGGCCAGCGTTGTTAACCGGTCCAAACAGAATGTCGCTTTCAGAGGGCGCACCGACCTTGGCATTAGTTCTAACCTCGTTCAGGAGCGCTGCCATAAAGCCGTCGTAGGCCTTATCTTCGACCAGAAGTCGGGTCGCCGCAGTGCAGTCCTGGCCGGCGTTGAAAAAACCGGCTGCCACAATGCCGGCCGCGGTCTTTTCGAAATCAGCATCAGCAAAAACAATTACTGGTGCCTTGCCGCCCAGCTCGAGGTGGACTCTTTTTATATCTAAGGCCGCGCTTTTAGCTACTTCCATTCCAGCTCGAACCGAACCGGTTATCGAAACCATCTGGGGAATCTTGTTCTCAACCATTGCACGGCCGGTGTCTCGGTTTCCCGAAACCACGTTAAATACTCCTGCTGGCAAAAACTCCGCCGCAATCTCGGCCATAAACAAAGTAGACATTGGAGTGGTGTCCGAAGGCTTCAACACGATCGTGTTTCCAGCTGCGATTGCTGGTG
>JBDNID010000135.1:0-1830 GCA_041688475.1 Aquiluna sp. | reverse complement strand
TTGGATACACCGCTTTTACGAAGATCTATTGGCTGCCGCGGGCCAGGCCTAGGAAGTCAGGTCGACTGAATGACCGTGCTCCAACGATGGGCTCCTTTAGGGCTAAGGAGCTTGAGTTATTTAGTGTTTTCAGATCGGCAAAACTGCCAGTGCGAAAGCCTAACTCAAGCCGAGTGGCAGTTGATGCCCCCTGGTTGGCAGAACCCTTGTGGGTAACGGACGAGGAGGCTTCACCAGATCGGCATCGACATGCCTCACCGCCAGAGGTTCTTGAGCGGCTTGTGGAACTCTACAGCCTTCCTGGAGATCTCGTGGCGGACCCTTTTTGTGGAGGCGGAGGCTTTTTAGATGTCGCCCGTGGAATGGGGCGAGACGCCGTAGGGACTGAAATATCACCAAAAGAATTTGAGCGCTGTGCAAAGCGCTTGTCCCGGGGGGAGCTTTAATGACTACTCAATGGCTAGTGGGCGATGCCTTAGTTGCAGAGATCATGCGTATTAGGCAGTCCAGCGGACAGGCGGCATTCGGCATTTGTATGGCCCGCCTTGATCAAATGCTCGACGAGGCTGGGGTCGCGCAGGTCAACACGAATTCTATCACTCGAAGTTTGCGGGACTTAGATGGACCAGCGCTGTTCCCAATGGTTTTGGGCCGCAAAGATTTGGCACTCGGCCTTCGAATTTTGCGGGCTCTTCAGTTTGAGCCCGGCACCCGACTTTTTATAACAAGCGCCGATGCCATCGGATTAGGATATGGGGTTCTCATCTCTCCAGATGGCACCATCGACTATCTTGGTCGCGTCGCTCGCCAAACGCGGGCAGATGCGGGCCCGTCGTTCAATCCCTCGATGATGCCAGATGCACCTAGCCCAATCCAGCCCTGCCTAGCTTTTGTGGGAAGCGAGAAGTCAGGCCTTCAAATCACGCTCTCAGGTCTCCCGGAGGGCAATCGTCTCAAAACAGATTTTTCGAGCACGCTAGCCTATCGAGGGACGGATGGTGGTCTCAAGATAGACTCATTTCACAAGCTGGGCATCACTCTAAGCAGAACAGCAGACGGGCTTGTTCTCTCACCTAAAACCCCTGAAGCGATGATTAGGCTCGCGTCCATTGCAAGCGCGGGCGCTGTAATCCGAGTTTCAGGCGCATTTGACGTTATTGCCAGGCTTCAATTGTCCGGAGATGGCGATCAAGCGATTGACGCATTCTTTCATTCACCAAAGAGCCCAATGATGCAGTGGCTGGCGTGCCCGCCGCTGCCATTTGCTCTCAAAGCTATAGATCAAGATCAGGAATAAAACATGAGACCTAGCCGCGCAGTTGAAGTCCTCTCTGGACTACTTTCGACCCGGTGGCCCGCATTTTTGTGGGGACCTCCAGGCATTGGGAAGTCCTCTATCGTCAGGCAGGTTGCCGCAGATAAAGGCTTGGCTATTTTGGATGTCAGGGCTCCGCTGTTGGACCCTACAGATCTTAGAGGTCTTCCCTATGTTGCTGACGGCTCTGCCAAGTGGGCACCTCCAGCATTTTTGCCTCAAAACGATGGCTCTGAGGGCCTTTTGTTTTTTGACGAACTTAATGCGGCACCGCCTTTGGTGCAGGCATCTTTATACCAGCTAACGCTAGACAGAAGGGTCGGTGAGTATGTGCTGCCCGACGGTTGGAGAATTATTGCGGCTGGAAACCGCTCAGAAGATGCAGCAATTGTGTTTCGCATGCCGTCTGCTCTTGCCAACCGCTTCATCCATATAGATTTTGAGGCAAATCACGAGGATTGGCAGGATTGGGCGGCAGCCAACCGAATCCATCCACTTGTCCAGGCATTTCTGAG
>JBDNID010000134.1:0-1437 GCA_041688475.1 Aquiluna sp. | reverse complement strand
CGCACCGGCTATACCGGCGAAGATGGCTTTGAGATCTTTATAAAAAGTGAAGCGGCAGAGGCGCTGTGGGATTTGCTATTGAATCAAGGTGGTCAAGAGTTGACCCCTTGCGGGTTAGCCTGCAGGGACACATTGCGTCTCGAAGCCGGTATGCCGCTTTATGGCCACGAACTAAACATTGAGACAAATCCCTATCAAGCCGGACTCGGCAAAACTGTGCGCTTTGATAAGGAGGATTTTTTGGGCCGCGGGGCGCTATTTATTGCATCCACCCAAACCCCCAAATCCAAGCTCTATGGGCTCAAAGGCGAGGGTAAAAGAGCTGCGAGGGCGGACTACGAGCTTTACCTTCCAGGGGGAGCTGAATCGATTGGAATAGTGACCTCGGGTGCCTTATCTCCCACTCTTGGCTATCCAATTTCAATGGCTTTTCTGGATGGGCAATTAAATCTTGAAATTGGTAGCAAAATAGAGGCAGATGTGCGCGGCACGAGGGTGGACTACGAAGTTGTTGATCTACCATTCTATAAGCGCGGAAAGTAGATGAGAATTGGGAAATCCGACACACCTTAGTTACACCAAAGAACATGAGTGGGTTTTGATCGAAGGCGATGTAGCCACCGTGGGCATCACCAAATATGCCGCGGACGCTCTCGGTGAGATTGTTTATGTTGACCTGCCAAAAATGGGCTCGAGTACCACCCACATGAAAATCTGTGGTGAGATTGAATCCACTAAATCCGTGGGTGAGCTCTATGCCCCCATGGATGGTGAAGTGGTCGGAGCTAACGCCTCGTTATCAAATGCACCTGATCTAGTGAACAGCGACCCTTACGGCGAAGGCTGGTTGGTGAAGATAAAATTCACAGCCCTACCTGAGCTAATGACTGCAAGTGAATACGACGCATTGGTAGGAGATTAAGTGACTCAGAAGCATCACCAATTTCAGTTCCGCCACATTGGCCCAAATGTCCTAGAGCAGCAAGAAATGCTCGATTATCTAGGCATTGATTCGCTCGCGGATCTAATGGAGAAAGCCCTGCCCGAAGCGATTCACTATCGCGGTGGCAGCGAACTGCCAGAGGCCATCAGTGAAGATGACGCGCTAGGTCGCCTGCATGAGATTGCCAGTAAGAATCGCATCACACAAAGTTTTATGGGACTGGGCTATTACGGCACCAGAACCCCTGGTGTGATTAAGCGAAACGTCTTAGAAAACCCAAGTTGGTACACCGCCTACACCCCCTACCAGCCAGAAATCAGCCAGGGTCGCCTAGAAGCGATAATCAACTACCAAACCATGGTCACCGAACTTACCGGCATGAAAACCTCCAACGCTTCGATGCTCGATGAGTCAACAGCAGTGGTTGAGGCCATGATGATTGCGAAGCGATCAGCGGCCTCCGAGTCCAACGTGTTTTTCGCAGATTCAGATCT
>JBDNID010000133.1:0-1199 GCA_041688475.1 Aquiluna sp. | reverse complement strand
TCATCTTCGAGCAGCTTCTCGGCTAGGTAGTTGAGAGTGCCGTAAGAGTATTCGGATCTGAGCGCGTGTTCGTCAAAGACATCAGCCAGCATCAGACGGATACCGTCAAAGTCGGTTGACCAGTCAAGGTTCTTGTCTCTGAGCAATAGTTGCACTTGGGCAAAGTTGCCTATGTTCCATTTATTCATCATCTGTAATTTCCTCTGCTATCTGCTTCATAGGTTGTAAAGGTACGCTAACGCCCCTCATGCGCTCGGTGCGTAGGTGAACGTCTAAGCTGTTGATCTTGTCCAACCGAAAGCCTGACCAACGCTTAGCGTCTGTCTCGATGATCGGGGCGGCGGTTAGGTTTAGCTCTTTGAACCGCTCGACTGCTTTGGGGTTGCGGTTTAGTTCTCTGACCTCATACTGGATGCCTCGCTTGTCTAGCTGGCGCTTGGTGTTATCGCACTGCACGCAACTCGGGAGAGTCCAGACGGTAATTTTCATCATCATTTGTTTTCCCTTTTTTTAATTATTCCTTCGCTTACTGCACCCGAACCCTTAAATAAATCGTCTACAGTATCGCCCTCTATGTAACCCAAAATTGACAAGACCCAGTCTGTCCATTCCTGCGGCTTAGCACCCACAAAGTTACTTCTAAGAGGCGGACATGACAGAAAATCTTTGACAGAATTTCCGCTATCCCTTCCTCGCCTTGATTTGGGTATGCTAAAAAGCACCGGCTCCCAGTAATTACCTATTCGGCTACCGCTAGGGTAAGAGCTTGGCTTATGCCAAACCCCAACTCTAATTCCATTGCGACTTTCAGTATCAACCACCTCTAAGTAAGTAGATAGGCTGTGAACTGACATGGCAATAGCCCAAGCATCATAGTTTTCATTTAGGGTTTTTACTAAATCCTTATGAGTGTCTGGATTATCCCAAAGGTGAGCCTCTGGATGATTGTCGGCTTGATTTTTGCCGTAACCATCCCCGCAACCTCCCTCGCCATACCATCTAACTGCTCTCCCTAAATAGGGCGGATCTGCAATCGCCAGCTTCATCTGACCGCAGCCAATGCTAAAGCCAGCCCTGGTTGATTCTTTTTTGCTGTCACGAGGCCGGCGGTTTCGATTTGGTGCTTAGCTTCGGCCTTGGCTATTCTCTGGCCTTCCCTAGCTCCCATGTTGTAATCCTCGTCTAGCTCGCGCTCAAAG
>JBDNID010000020.1:0-3082 GCA_041688475.1 Aquiluna sp. | reverse complement strand
TTTGTAAATATGCCAAGCTAGGAATCGTGCGTAACCAACAACTCTTCAGATCCTTTCTAAGCTTCGCCTTAGGAATTTTCATAACGTTTAGTCAATCCCACTCTGCCCAGATCGGTCTAGCGGCACTTGCTGGCTACGGTTTAGCTCTCGGCATTGTCGGCGCTGTAATTGCAATGTTCAAACGAAGCGGACTGAACCCGTTGCAAGAGCTACCGATGGCTGTTTTGGCAACCCTGATTGGCCTATTTGCACTCCTTGCAAGCCTCAATGAGGAGGCCGCCTACCCCGCCTTTATTTCGCTGGTGACCGCTTGGGGGCTAATTTCCGGAGCCTTCGAGCTTTATCAGACAAGACGGCTCGGGTTTAGGACTCCAAGGGGCAATGAAGCTTTTATAAGTGCAATTTTTGCATTGCTGCTCGGAGCACTATTCCTAGCAGTAGAGCTCGATGTAGTTAGCGCCGTGGGTTTCTTTGGCGCTTATCTAACCCTTAGCGGAGTTCACCTTGGGATCTCGGCTTTTGCTCCCAACAAAGCGAAGTAGGCTTTGAAGGTGAAGCGTTTTGCAAACTTAAAGGCCTACATGGCCCTGTCGGCTATCGCCGGAGCATTCGTTGGCCTAATTGTTCTTTTCGGAACGAGATTTGTCGAGACCGCCATAATCTGGGGACTAGCGACTTTCATTTTCAGCCTGATCCTGGTGGCCACCTTAGATCTGACCTTCAAGCCCGATGACAGTGACCCAAATAAGCCGAGGCTAAGTTAGCTCAGAATTCTTTTGGTGAGATCTTCAGCTAACCCCACATATCGTTCAGGCCGCAAAACCAACAACCTTTCCTTGGTCGCTTCGGACACAGCCAACGAGTTCACAAACGACAGTAACTCCTCTTCGCCAATTTTATTACCTCGGGTTAGCTCTTTTAGAAGTGCGTAAGGGTCGGAAATATCACTCTCACCGCGAGCTACATCCGCCCTTATTGCAGTCTGGATTGCTTCGCCGAGCACTTCCCAGTTCTCCAAAAGATCTCCAAGCAGGACCGCTTCATTCAGGGCCAGTTCGTCTAAGCCGCGGTCCAGGTTATCCAGTGCCAAAAGCGAGTGCCCAAATCCAACGCCGATGTTTCGCTGAGCGCTGGAATCAGTCAAATCGCGCTGCAGCCTAGAGGTCACTAGGGTTGCCGACAGCGAATCCAGAATTGCGTTGGATATTTCCAGGTTAGCCTCGGCGTTCTCAAAGCGAATCGGATTTACTTTGTGCGGCATGGTCGAAGAGCCGGTGGCGCCGACCACCGGGATCTGCTTGAAATAGTTCATCGAAATGTAAGTCCAGAAGTCAGTTGCAAGGTTGTGCAGGATGCGGTTGAAGTGCGCCATTGCCCCGTAAAGCTCGGCCTGCCAGTCGTGAGATTCGATCTGGGTTGTGAGAGGGTTCCAGCTGAGGCCTAGGCTTTCAACAAAACCCTGAGATTCCCCCAACCATTCGACTTTCGGAGCAGCGGCGATGTGAGCGGCAAAAGTCCCGGTTGCTCCGGAAAATTTGCCCAAATATTCCTGGCTTGAAATGCGCTTTAGCTGTCGATTCAGCCTCGAAACAAAAACAGCGATCTCTTTGCCCATGGTGGTGGGGGTTGCGGGTTGCCCGTGAGTTCTTGCGAGCATTGCGACGCCCGCATGACTCAGCGCAAGCTTGGTTAGTTTTTCAACCAGCGCAGTTGCCTTGGGGAGCCAAACCTCATGAATTGCCGACTTCACGGTTATCGCATAGGCAAGATTGTTGATGTCTTCCGAGGTACAGGCAAAGTGAACCAATTCGCTTAGGTCCTCGCGCTGCATGTTTTTGAGTTGTTCGCGAATGAAGTACTCCACCGCTTTCACGTCGTGCCGAGTTACTGCTTCGAGCTCTGCCAATTTGGCTACTGACTCATCGCCAAACTCAGAGGTGGCGACGGCCCTCAGCGAGGAAGCTTCTTTATCTGAAATCTTGCTATCTGAATCAAGCAGGTTGCGGCCTGCAACCCAGATGAGCCACTCAATTTCGACTTCGATGCGAGCACGGTTGAGGCCCGCTTCGCTTAGGTGTTTCCCGAGATCCTTGATCTGGCTTTGGTAACGGCCATCAAGTGGGCTGATTGGTTGGACTGAAAGATTGCTCACCATCCCATTTTGCCCTATCCACAACCATTTTTGATTATGGGATCTCCACAACTATCAGTTTTTATTACAAACACTTTCTTGATCTCTGATTTGGTAGCGGAATGCAAATGCTCCATCACTTGGGAAATTCGCTGCAATTACTAGATAGCGCCCAGCCAGACCCGAGCCTGTTCTCGGGGGACGCGGCTAGACAGTTGGAGCTTCGACTGAGCGTTTTGCGCGGTGAGATTCTTGCTCTGAGGTCTGACTTGTGGCTTTAGAGATATATGGAGGTGACCCTAGGGTTGTAGCGACTCGTGAGGAGCTATTTCGAATTGCAATGACCCTTAGAAATGGCGCATTTGAGCTCAATGCGGCCATTTTCTCGCCTCCGGACATGCTCTTAGATTTTCTACCAAACCCGATTCCAAACATCCAACTGGCCCTTAGTGCCCCGAGGGTTTGTTCGGAGCTTGAATCTCTTGCCAATAACTGCGACATTGCTGCTGAGAACTACTTTTCAACCGAGGCTAGAGTCAGCCATATCTTTCAGGACCTAATCGACCCCTTGAGGGCTCTGACACCAGTGCTGTCAATTCAAAGTCCAATAACTAACATCTTCACAGACCGGGTTGCGCCGGTTGTGGGGGCGATGGCCGTGGTTGGGCTGATGGCCGGCCCCTCAACCGGCTCCACCGCATTGCTCGGCGGGGCCATTCAGTTGGCACCATTGTCTGTTGCGAGCCCCACTGTGCAGTCTTTTTTGGCGGGTGGTCAACTAAGCGCCAAGAGTCTTGGGATTCCGGTGGATGCCTCCGGGAGTGCAAATTTGCTCCGAATTTCGGTCGCCATGCCGCCCAGAAGCCTCGCAGATTTGGCAACTAGGCTGCACAACTCATATTCCAATCCAAGCTCGGCCCTGAGAATCGAGAGCTATCCGCTTGTTGGCGG
>JBDNID010000132.1:0-2048 GCA_041688475.1 Aquiluna sp. | reverse complement strand
CAAATTATCAGGTGCAGGAATTCGGCGATGATCGGTTCATCGGTTATCGAGTCAGGGCCCAAGTGCCGGGGCTCGGCTTCTTGAGTGAGTTTTTGCCAATCGAGGTGCAGGCCGTTGCGGCCCGCGAGGTCATCTAGCGATCGAGGCTCCACAATCATCGAAACTCTGGTGTGGAGCGTAATTTTGCTGGCTCCGATTGGCCCGTCTTTGTTTTTATATCAGCAAGTTTCTGACCAACTGGCAGCCGAATCTATTGCAATGCAGGGCCTGAGAGCGGCCATGTTGCAGCCACAGCAGGACTGGCAAGAGGGGCTTGGTCGCAACTTGCCACTTTTGGCAAAAAGCTGGGGTAAACAGATTGATTTTGTTTCCTTGAACTGCGGAGCCTGCGGCCCGGGGGACTTGGTGACTCTCGAGGTGCGGGTGGGCAATGCCATCGGAATTCAAAGCGCCGGGCTCGAACCAGAATGAAAAAAGACAGCGGCACTATTGCCCCTTACGTCGCAGGTCTTTTGGCGCTGATACTCTTTACGATTTTAGGATCCGTAACCGTTGGCACAAGCCTTATTGCGGCCAACCGGATTCAGGCGGTGGCTGATGCTGCCGTCATCTACGCTCACGACCGGTCTCATAAAAAAGGAGTACCGAATAATAATTTGCTCTCTCAGGAAGTGACGATATTCATCCGGGAAGCACCGAGTGTTAGAAGACTCACATCCTTGAGTTATCGGTCGAGTATTTCTCAGGGTTATTCGAGTCTTGAGGTTTGTGCGAGGTTTGAGAATCCACTGGGGGTTGGCGTGGATTCAGGGTTGATTTGTAGAAGCTCTAAGGCGAAGAGTTTTCTAATCCCCTGATTGTTTTTTATCCGGATCATAGATGGGTAAATAGCGCCAGAAGAGATAGGCCCCGAGAAAATTCAGCATCCCAGCTGAGGCCATGGCCCCCGAAAGCCCTATAAGACCCGTGAGAATCGTAATCAAAGCCGGTGAAACCACGACGCCACCCGAAACCATAAACCGGAAGGCTCCTAGGAATTCGCTTCGCGAGCCCGGTGGGGCAAGGTCGGCCCCCAACACCATATTTATCCCCGCCGATAGAGCATTTGCTAAAGCGGTCAGTGACGCCAGAATCCAAAAGCCGGTCAGGTCTGTCACGAAAAAAGTAAAAAGATAAACGGTACCCAGGGTTAGAAGGGTTGGCACTGAAGACCAGAACTTCCCGTATTTATCCATAATGATTCCCGATAGGTAAAACAGTGTGAAGTCAATAAAGCCGGTGATTCCAAAGATGAATGACGCAGTCGCAGGATCTATCCCGAGCTGGATTGCCAAAAGCGGTAAACCAATCAGCCGGATGGTTCGGCCGGCCGAAATGATTGCCACGGCTACTCCAAGGGTTGCCAATTTGGGCGATTCGCGCTTTGCAACAGCCCAGATATTGCCATTTTGCCCGCTTGGACTCATGACCACTTTGGTCTTTGGGGCGCCCAGCACGGAGGCGGCTGCTGCGAGACAGATAATCGATGCTGCTAGGTAGGCGCTGTTTACGCCAAAAAGCGAAATAAAAGCCGAGCCGATAACTGGGCCGATTGCCGCACCGGCTCGGAACATGCCTCCCACCAGTGACATGGATCTTGGGCGTTGATTCACTGGCACGAGCTCAGCCATCAGAGAGTGTCTCCCGAGACCAAATAGCGAGTGGGCTGCACCAAATAAAATCGCTGCAACCAAGAGGGCAAAATAGCCCAGTTCGAAAAAGGCGCTGAAGGTGATTAGCGCTCCTGCCACGGCCGCCAAAAGCATTGATCGGCGCTCGCCAAGTCTTGAATTAATCCAAGAGGCCGGAAGTTCAAACAAAAACGTTCCGAGCATCAGGGCGGTAGTGATGATGCCGGCCTGGGCCAAGCTAAAGCCATAAAGGGTTGCCGAAACTGGCAAAATCGGCAGCAGTACGCCTTCCGCTGCGGTAAACAGTAGGGAAGGAAGGTATACCGAGGTGGCCAGATTCCTTTTTCTGAATTCACCTTGGGGCATAACCCTTATTAT
>JBDNID010000131.1:0-9151 GCA_041688475.1 Aquiluna sp. | reverse complement strand
GACTCTCGGATACTTTTAAAAACCTGCGTGGCAAGGGCAGGCTCAGTGCTGCAGATATTGACGGCACGCTCAGGGATATCCGAAGGGCTTTGCTTGAGGCGGATGTTGCGCTTGAGGTTGTGAAAAGTTTCACGGCTAAGATTCGCGAACGCTCCCTAAGTGATGAGGTCTCAAAAGCACTGAACCCCGCACAACAGGTGGTTCAGATTGTAAATCAGGAGCTGACTGCAATTCTGGGAGGCGAAGCCCGGAAACTATCTTTTGCCAAAAACCCACCAACGGTGATCATGCTTGCGGGCTTGCAGGGTTCGGGTAAAACCACACTGGCCGGATAACTAGCCAAATGGCTCAAGGAGCAAAATCAGACTCCTTTATTGGTAGCTGCGGACTTGCAACGACCAAATGCCGTGACCCAGCTGCAGGTATTGGGTCAGCAGATTGGGGTTCCAGTATTCGCCCCCGAGTCTGGTAGCGGGATTGGTAACCCTGTCAAAGTCGCCAAGGAGGCGATCGCTTTTGCCAAAAAGTCGCAATATTCGGTCGTGATTGTCGACACCGCAGGGCGACTGGGTGTGGATGAAGAAATGATGCAGCAGGCCAGGGACATCCGAGATCAGGTGTCCCCGGATGAAATTTTGTTCGTGGTTGATTCGATGCTCGGTCAAGATGCTGTGAATGTGGCCAAGTCTTTTAGCGATGGTGTCGGAGTCTCTGGAATTGTGCTTACCAAGCTGGACGGTGATGCCAGGGGAGGTGCGGCGCTATCAGTGGCTTCTATCACTGGCGCTCCAATTTTGTTTAGCTCAACTGGCGAATCCCTGGATGCTTTTGAGCCCTTTTACCCAGATCGGATGGCATCGAGAATCCTGGATATGGGTGATGTCATAAGTCTCATTGAAAGAGCCCAGGCCACTTTCGACGAAGAGGAATCCAAGAGGCTTGCCGAGAAGATTTCCACTGAAACCTTCACGCTGCAAGACTTTCTGGAGCAAATGCAACAGCTTCGCAAGATGGGCTCGATGAAAAGCATCATGGGGATGCTTCCGGGTATGGGCAAGATGAAGCAGAACCTTGAGGATTTTGATGAAAAAGAAATTGATCGAACCGAAGCGATTATTCGCTCAATGACCCCAATTGAAAGAAACCAACCAAAAGTTCTCAATGGCTCACGCAGAATGCGCATCGCCAAGGGCTCCGGAACATCGGTCACAGAAGTCAATCAGCTGGTGAATCGCTTCGAGCAAGCCGCCAAGATGATGAAAACCATGTCTAAGGGTGCCATGCCAAATATCCCTGGCACCAACCCCGCGATGATGGCCGGCGCCATGGGCGGCGGGTCTGCGACAAAGAAAAAAGATAATAAGAAAAAGGGTTCTAAAAGTGGAAATCCCGCCAAAAGGGCGGCTGAAAACTCGGGTTTGAGCTACGGATCTGAGAAAACTTCTGGCACTGGCTCATCTTTTGGACTCGGTAAGTAGCGTAAAGCCGATTTATCTGGCAGAATCTTAGAAGTTCGAACGTCTTGACCCTCTGATCTGGACGAGCTCGAAACCCCTTGAGACCTGACGAGTGTGCCCCCACGCTCACGGCAGAATCTCGCCCCAATACATATATTCAGGAGAATTGTGGCTGTAAAGATCCGCCTAAAGCGCATTGGCAAGAAAAAAGACCCTCACTACCGCATCGTGGTAGCTGACTCCCGCACACACCGTGACGGCAAAGTAATCGAAGAGATTGGTCGCTATGTACCGACCACTCACCCTTCCGTAATTGAAATTAATTCAGAGCGAGCACGCTACTGGCTATCCGTTGGCGCGCAGCCGACCGAACAGGCAGAAGTTTTGCTCAAGCTAACCGGTGACATTGCTAACGCTAAGGGTGAGCACATCAACACCGTGAAGCCTCAGATTGCAAAGCCTGTCTTTGTAAACGACATGGCAAAGAAGTCGGTTCTTCTGCCAAAGACCGAGAAAAAGGTCGAAGTTGTTGCGGAAGCAAAAGCCGAGACCCCGGCAGCAGTCGTTGAGGAGGTAGTAACTGAAGTTACAGAAGCTCCAGCTGCGGAAGCCGTTATTGAGGCACCAGTTGCAGAAGCTGCAGTCGAGGCTCCGGCCGAAGTTGTTGCAGAGGTTGTAGCTGAAGAGGCACCAGTAGCCGCAGAAGAGATCCCAGCTGCCGAGGCGGCACCAGAGACTCCTGCAGAAGAAGCTAAGGCCTAATAAACATGTTGCAAGCGTCCCTCCAACATTTAGTTCGCGCAATCGTTGATAATCCCGATGACGCAACTGTTGCCGCCCGTGGCGGTGCCAAGGGCGATTTGTTGGAGGTGCGCGTGCACCCGGACGACTTAGGTCGTGTCATCGGTAAGGGCGGCCGCACAGCAACAGCCCTTCGAACAGTCATCAATGCGCTAGCGGATGGCAAGCGCGTCCGAGTTGACGTGGTGGATACCGATTTCTAGTACCACCAAGCTCCGAGTTGGCCGGCTCTTAAAAGCTCACGGTCTAAAAGGAGCAATCAAGCTCGAGCTTTATACCGACTCTCCTAAAGAGCGCTTTAGGGTAGGCGCAGTCCTCGAACTGCAAGTTCCGGAAGAATCCCCATGGTTTGGCAAGTTTGTAACCGTGGCAGATCTAAAGTGGTACAACTCCCACCCGGTTATCTTTTTAGAGGGAATCTCGGACCGTGACGGGGCCGAGGGGCTCATCAAAGCAATTCTTTTGGTGGATCAACCTCTGGACGCTTCACCGGCCGAGCCTGATGCTTGGTATGACCACCAGCTGGCAGGGCTCAAGGTGATGCGACATGGTTTAGAGATTGGCGAGCTCATTCGGGTAGACCACATGCCAGCTCAGGATCTATTAATAATCAAGACCGTAGCTGGCGAAGTTCTCCTGCCCTTTGTGAAGGCCTTTGTCCCAAGGGTTGATGTGTCCGCAGGCTTGATAGAGATCACTCCTCCTGGTGGATTATTTGAGGAAATCGAGACGGCTAATGAAGATTGATGCCGTCTCTATCTTTCCCGACTATTTTAAGGTTCTAGAGCTCTCCCTGCTCGGTAAAGCGCAGGAGTCAGGGCTCATCGGTTTTAGCGCACATGATTTGCGCAAATGGACCCATGATCGACATAAGACAGTTGATGACTCTCCGTATGGCGGTGGGGCCGGCATGGTAATGAAGCCAGAACCTTGGGGAGAAGCCTTCGATGAGATTCTTCAATCTGATAACTCACCCGTGGTTATTTTCACATCCCCGGCAGGGATTCCTTTTACCCAATCCCTAGCCCAAGAACTATCCGAGGAAGAACATATTGTTTTTGCTTGCGGCAGATATGAGGGCATCGACCAAAGGGTGGTCGAGCATCTCAGCGTCAAAGCCAGAGTCCTAGAAGTCTCAATTGGCGATTATGTCCTAAATGGTGGCGAGGTTGCGGCCCTAGCGATGATTGAAGCGATAGCTAGATTAATCCCCGGGGTAATTGGAAATAATGAGTCTTTGAAAGAGGAATCGCATAACGACGGCCTTCTGGAATACCCGAGTTTCACCAAACCTCAGGTTTGGCGAAACCTCGAGGTTCCGGAAGTTTTGCTTTCCGGTCACCATGCAGAAATTGAGAAGTGGCGCAAACAGCAACAACTGGATCGCACCCAGCAAAATAGGCCGGATCTGCTCGGAAAGTAGTTTGGCTGGAGCGTTTCGACTTTGGGTTCTGTTGCAAAGCTCTGATAAGTATGGAATACTTTTGCACTGTGCTCAATCGCCTCTGCCGCAGGGGAGCAAGTGCACAAGACCCAGTAACCACTAACCGTTTTGACCTGCGCGCAAATGGAAAGAGAAATCATGCACATTTTAGACGCAGTGGACGCACCGAACCTAAAAACCGATATCCCAGACTTCCGTGCTGGCGACAACGTGAAGGTCTACGTAAACATCATTGAGGGTGTTAGAAGCCGTATTCAGGTTTTTCAGGGAGTAGTCATCTCCAAATCGGGTGAGGGCATCCGCGAAAGCTTCACCGTTCGCAAGGTTTCTTTTCAGGTAGGAGTAGAGCGAACTTTCCCTCTGCACTCCCCAGTTATTGACAAGATTGAACTTGTTTCCAGGGGTGCAGTTCGCCGCGCGAAGCTTTACTACCTTCGCGATCTTCGCGGCAAGGCAGCAAAGATTCGCGAAAAGCGCGACAACGTTAAATAAATTAAACCGGCATGTCAGAATCCGGGGACCTAAGACCTCGTAATAACTCTTTCGGACTAACTATTCGAAGATTCTTTACACGTGCTCGAAAGAACTGGTTCACAGCTTTTGTATTTGACTTCATTGTCATTGTCGGGACTGCACTGATTCTTTCGGTTCTGATTAAAGCTTTCCTAATTCGGTCTTTTTATATTCCCTCTGGCTCGATGCTGGAGACTCTTCAGATCAACGACCGAATCATTGTTAACGTGCTGGTTCCCGAGGTGATTGGCCTGGAACGCGGGGACGTTGCGGTTTTCAGTGATCCTGGAGGCTGGCTGGGCGCAATTCCAGAGGTTATAAAAGAGCCAGTCGAAGAGGCCTTTGACTTTGTTCTTGGAACCTTTGGCATAACGGCGCCAGATTCTGCTGAGCATCTGGTGAAGCGCTTTATCGGACTTCCTGGGGATGTGATCTCTTGTTGTGACCCTGAAGGTCGATTGATCATCAATGGTGTGCCAATCGATGAGGCCTATCTAAGCCCGGGCTCGATACCCTCTGAACTTGAGTTTGACGTGACAGTGCCGCAGGGGAGCTACTGGGTAATGGGTGATAATCGTCAGAATTCGACCGACTCTCGCTACCATCAGGACCTACCTTCGGGGGGTTTTGTAAAACAGGAATATATGGTCGGGCGGGCCATCGTGGTTAGCTGGCCAATCGAAAATTGGAACTGGTTGGATAATTTCCCCGCCACCTTCGGCGGCGTTCCTTCAAAGTGACGTCTCCAAACCTCGACCTTGAAAAGCAGTTGCTGAAACGCTGCGATCGAGTAATTTGCTTGGACGAGGTCGGAAGGGGAGCTCTGGCGGGGCCAACCGCGGTTGGAGCTAGTGTCATTACAAGAGAGAGTTTATTTGAAGTGCCACAGGGCCTTCGGGACAGCAAGCTGATTATCGAATCAAAAAGAGAGTCCATCGCAGAGCTTGCTAAGAGTTGGGTTCAGCACAACGTAGGTTTCGCGTCCAGTGAGTTCATAGAAGCTGAGGGTATTTCGAAGGCTCTAGCAAAAGCCGCAAGGGCCGCGTTTGAGCCATTAGTTTCTGGAAAAACAATTATTTTGCTGGATGGCTCGCAGAATTGGCTTAAGGGCATCGATGTTGAGGTGGTTATGCAGGTCAAGGCGGATCGCGACTGTGCGGGAGTATCAGCTGCCGCATTGATCGCCAAAGTCGCTAGGGATCAGCTAATGCGCGAGTACCACTTGGAACATCCGCTCTACGAGTGGCACAGCAATAAGGGGTATTCATCGGAATCACACATTCAAGCTATTCAATCACTGGGTCCCACAAGGCACCACAGGCATAGTTGGCTGACAAAGATACTCAGTGAAGGGCAATCACATTTTTAGAGGCTTAGACTGGGGCAATAATGGATGAGAACGAGTTTGAAGATTACGACAGAGAAGCCGAGCTAGCTCTTTATCGCGAATACCGAGATGTTGTAAAGATGTTCCGCTATGTGGTAGAGACCGAGCGGCGCTTTTATCTTGCAAATGATGTTGAGCTTAAAAGAATCGACACCGCGACCGATTTCTACTTTGATCTAAATATGCAAGATGTTTGGGTTTGGGATATCTACCGCACGGACCGCTTTGTGAAGCAGGTCAAGGTCATGACTTTTAAAGACGTTAACGTTGAAGAAATTGGCACCAAGGAAATCGAAATACCAAAAGAGTTAGCAGTTGGCGAATAGCCAAAGTTATCCACAGATTTAAAAAGTAAAAGCGTCCAAAATTAAAAATCTTGGATGCTTTGCACATGTTTATAGATTCTGAAAAAGAAGCCACCATCATGTGGTCACTTCTATCCGAACCCGGAGATCAGCTGGCTCACCTGATTTTTGCCAACCGCGGCCCAGCCGCAATTTCGGATTTCAAATCCGGCAAAGCCAAAGGACTCTGGGCGGAGTTAGTCCACAACCATGCGCCGGAATTCGGTTTCGAGCTACCTGCTCTTTTGGAGCGCTTCGCGTTGCGTATTGACAATCTGAGTGTCTCACAGCGAGTGGAGCGTGCTATCAGGTGGTCGGCAAAGCCCGTGTTCCCAGCTGACTCTCCAGCGCTGTGGATCAAATTTCAAGATCTTGGCCACAGCGCTCCCTATATGCTCTGGGTTGCAGGGGACATTACCGCCCTCGAGCAAGAGAGCGTCGCAATCGTCGGCACGAGGCGCCCCAGCCCTTTTGGAATCAAAAATTGTGAGCTTTTAGTTGGACAGCTCCGGCTTCCTGTGGTGTCTGGGGGAGCATCGGGGATTGACTCAGCTGCTCATCGAGCCGCTCTCAATCTAAAGCTTCCAAGTTTCGCATTCATGGCCGGTGGAATAGATCGCGCTTATCCACTTGAGAACTGGCCGCTATTTCATGAACTAGTTCGAGCCGGCGGTGCACTGATATCCGAGACCTCTCCTGGAACGGCTCCGACTCGCTTTCGCTTTTTGCTCCGCAACAGGTTGATTGCTGCGGCTGGAGATTCTCTTTTCGTGGTTGAAGCGGGCTATCGCTCGGGCTCAAGAAATAGCGCTAATCATGCCCGAAACCTTGGCCGTGAGGTCTACGCAGTTCCGGCAAGGTTCGGCAATACTGTCCCGCAGGGCACTAATGCGATGATAAAAGAAGGGCTTGCTAAAGCGTGGCAGATGCAAGAAGGCCTCCAGATCGAGCCAGACTGGTTTCAGAAACGCATTCAAGATGCGATTCGTGACGGTGCCACTAGTGATCAGCAAATAGCAATAGAATCTGGAATTTCGCTTGAGCTAGTGACTAGGAATCTAGCCCTGATGCGCCTCAATTGAACTCTCGCCTTGCCCTGTATATCCCGCTAAATCAAAACAATTGAAATAACTTTCGCAATCATCAAATTGTGAGAGGCAAAGCTCGTGAAACTTGTTCCAATCGGCACTCGGATGGGGCCTGCGGTATCTGGCAGGACTTAGAAAGATTTGCTCTTGAGAATTCGATTCCCGGGATTAAGTTGGGTCGACCTTCTTTTTTCCCTCTTGAAGCGGCCGAGTCTCAAACCACCTTGTCCAGCTAGCCGATTAGCGCGATTTTGGCTCTAATCTGATCTGGTGGAAAGATTGAATGCGGAACTCGAAGGCTTTATTAGAAGCCTTCAGGCTCGCGGCTCTTCGCTAAATACCCTCAAGGCTTATCAGTCAGACGTAAAGGACTTGCTTGCGTTTTTAGTTGCGAGCAAGGTAGAGCTCGAATTGGACTCAATAAGGGATTGGCTGTTTGTAATTTCAGAGGCCGGCGCGACCAAAAGCACTCTGGCCAGAAAAACCTCTTCGGTGCGGGCTTTTAGCTCTTATGTATTTGAGCGGGGTGGCTTGAAATCTGATCCCGGATTGAGGCTTCGATCTCCAAAGCTTGAGCGAACTCTGCCCAAGGTTGCAAATGAAAATTCATTGGGGCAGGTTTTCGATTCCCTAAAATCCAAGGCATCCCGGGATGATCCCGGCTCGCTAATGGAGCTTTGCTCGATGGAGCTTTTATACGCGACCGGAATGCGGGTGAGTGAGCTGGCCGGGCTGGATATTTCCAACATTGACTTTTCTAGAAACATGCTTTTGGTAACGGGTAAAGGTAATAAGCAAAGAATGTTGCCCTTCGGGGCGCCGGCCGCAGCTTCGATAGAGGAATGGATTCGATTTGGTAGGGTTCGGTATCTTTCTGAAGTTAGCGATGATGCTCTTTTGATTTCCTCAAGAGGCAAGAGGGTTGGAGTTCGGCAACTCTATTCGCTAGTGTCCGCTCAGCTGGCCAAGACCAACACCGGGAAGGCCGGTCCGCACACCCTGAGACATTCTGCCGCTACACACCTTTTGGATCACGGCGCCGACCTGCGTGCGGTTCAGGAAATTCTCGGCCACTCATCCTTGGTTACCACCCAGATTTACACCCACGTTTCCGTTGAGAGGCTGCGCGCCTCCTTCGAACAAGCCCACCCCAGGGCCTAAGAGGTGAGAGCCGCTGCATTTGTTTTTCCCATTAGGAAAAGCGGGGACAAATATCCAAAGTTCGACCTAGCCGAAAAATGAACGCAGTTTTCGCAATGATTTTTATATTCAAGCATCGCCTGGCAGTGAGTGCCAATTACCTCGCCAGCCAGGACCTTTGATCCTTTGGCTAGCCAGGAGCAAACCGGCTCGAAGGTCGCCAACTAACCAGCCTCGGTCCTAATCGTGATGACGTCACGATCAACGACTCTTCCAACGAAATGCACTTCTCCGGATTGCGGAGAGCTCACTGGATCGCCCAAGGGAACAAAAAGGTCAATTCCTCGGTGCCCGGGACCGTATTTGGTGATTGGCGCTTGGTAGTGATTGAGCTGTTCAGTCTCAAAATAAGGAATCGGCTCCGCCCAAATTTCGATTGGCCTCGGACTGAGGGCCGAAATGAAGATAACTAAGACGGCTAGTAATTTAGGCATACTCGAAGCATGAATTAAGTTAGTGACCGCTTTTCAGTCCAAACTCAAAAGGGTGGAAAACGCTGGTTTTGATTGGTATGCTCATAACACGTTCTTTCACCAAAGTCAGAGCGAATTCGCGCGTTCCAATCAAGCTTGACAACTCAGTCCCTATGTAGGGTGCTGCCGAGCTGGAATGCCAGGGCTGTAGCCAACCGGCTAGAGCACAAAACTGAGTGGGCGTATTTTCACGCCTAAAGGAGGGCCCAATGGCCTCAGTAACAGTCCGCCAGCTTCTAGATGCTGGTGTTCACTTCGGACATCAAACCAAGCGTTGGAACCCGAAGATGAAGCCTTTTATCCTCACCGACCGCTCCGGCATTTACATCATTGATCTCCAGCAGTCCGTCGGGTTTATCGACGAGGCTTACAACTACGTTAGAGACCTAGTCGCCAACGGCGGCTCAATCATGTTTGTTGGCACCAAGAAGCAGGCTCAGGAAG
>JBDNID010000130.1:0-3521 GCA_041688475.1 Aquiluna sp. | reverse complement strand
CGAATACGGTTGCCACGCTCCCTATTGCTATTCCGAGCAATCACGTAAGGCATTTATTGAGTGGTTAAAGCGCCACTACAGCACGATTGAAGAACTGAACACCTCTTGGGGCACCGACTTTTGGTCCCAGCGCTATTACAACTGGGAGGAGATTGTGGTTCCAAAGCGGACCCCGGATGGCACTCACCCAAACCCTGGTCAGCAGATTGACTTTAAGCGCTTTAGCAATGATGCCACTTTGGAGCTTTTCACCATGGAGCGCGACATTATTAAAAAATACGACCAAATCAACCCGGTCACCACCAACTTTATGTCGATGAAGTTCACCTACGCGATGGACTATTTTGCCTGGGCGAAAGAGGTGGATTTTGTCTCTACCGATCACTACTTAGCTCAGCACGATATCGAGAACCACATTGATCTTGCTCAAATGGCCGACCTGACCCGAGCGTTCGCAAAGGGCAAGCAGTGGCTTTTGATGGAGCACAGCTCTTCGGCAGTGAATTGGCAGCCAAAAAACTACGCCAAGATTTCGGGCCAGGAGATCCGCAACTCCTTGAGCTTTGTATCTCGTGGCTCACAGGGTTCAATGTATTTTCAGTGGCGCCAGGGTCAAGCCGGTTCGGAGCGCATGCACTCGGCCATGCTCCCGCACGCCGGTGAAGACACCCGGGTGTTTCGCGAGGTTGCAGAGCTCGGCGCAATTCTTGCCGCTCACCCAGAAATCAGTTCTTATGAAACCGATAAAGCATCGGTTGCGATGGTCTTTGACTACGAGCAAATCTGGGCGATGATGCAGGCGAATATGCCAACCGATGACCTGAGCTACCCCGACACGGTAGCAAGCTGGTATCGAGCTTTGTATAAGGAGGGTATCAATGTTGATTTTGTGCCAGCAGACGCCGATTTAGAGACCCTCAAGGGTTATAAATTGGTTTTGATGCCGATGGTTCACATGCTCTCTGAATCAGAAGAAAAAACCTTCACCGATTATGCAACCGACGGCGGCAACTTGGTGGTGGGTTATTTCTCGAACATCACCGATCGAACCCTCAGGGTAAAACTTGGTTGTTACGGCGGCAACTTGGTGAAAGACGTCATTGGCGTTTATGTCGAAGAGTTTTATCCGCTTCGTGAATCAAGCATCAAATTATCCAATGGACTCACCGCCAAGCTCTGGGGCGAACTTTCAAGGCTTAATGGCGCTGAAGCCATCGCCAGCTTTGAAGGCGGCGATGCCAAGGGTTCAGTTGCTTTGGCAAAGCGAAACCTTGGTAGCTCAACCGCCTGGTATCAGGGCACCGAGTTGGATGATGATTCGCAGCGCAAGTTCTTCGGTGGAATCTGCAAGGAGCTTGGTATCCAAAGTATTGGAGGAGAGCACCTAGAAATCACTAAGCGTGGCCCCTTTACCTTTGAGATTGACAACCAGAAGAACACCTTCAAGGTGACGAGGGACTAGCCGCTAGGGATCTTGTAATCGGGGCAGTTTGGGCTAAGTGGCCCTAACTTATTGCTCCCTGATCGGGTTATTTATGAATTATTGGAGGGGGCTGGTTGCATGTACGGCCCTGAGCCAGGCCAGGATTCTGGGCTAAATAAAGAAACCCTAGATTCTAGAATCTAGGGTTTCAGTTTAGGTTTTTACTACTTTTATCGGTGCGGGTAGAGGGACTTGAACCCCCACGCCTCTCGGCGCCAGAACCTAAATCTGGTGCGTCTGCCAATTTCGCCATACCCGCATTGGAACTTAGATAGCTTAGCGGTTTTTGCCCTGTGGATAACTAAATGCAGCAATCTTGAGTTTTTGGCAGAGTGTCGCAATGCAGCAATTAGAGGATGTCCTTCAACGGACCCGAGCGCTTATCAGAAGCACCGGGATGGCGCCTGATGGCGCCACTTCGGTTGCCATCGATGAGCTTTCTGAACGCTCCGTTTCGGCGCTTGATGAATTATTGCTGCAGCAAGACGCCATGCGGGAACTTAAGGGCCTTGGGGTATTGCAACCCTATTTGGATAATCCCGAAATTGAGGAAATCTGGATCAATAAGCCAAACGAATTGCACTTTTACGACTTCTCGGGACACCAAGTTGTTCATCTAGAGCTCAGCGCCCAAACGGTTCGTAATCTGACCTACCGAATGCTTAAATCATCGGGCCGAAGAATTGACCGGCTAACCCCTTTTGTCGATGCCGCATTGGCCGATGGGTCCCGATTACACGCTGTGATACCCGAGGTCACCAAAGAGTTTTGGTCGATAAATATCAGGAAATTTCGCAAGAGCCATCGCACTCTTGGCGATCTAGTTGTCTCTGGCACCATTTCGCAATCCCAGCGAGAACTCCTGAGTGAGGCAATCAAAGGCCAAAAAAGCCTTTTGATCGCCGGGGCTACTCAGGCCGGCAAAACCACTTTGATGACCGCTTTGCTGAATGAGATGCCAGAAGATGAGCGCCTGGTGTCCTGTGAGGACACCTTCGAGCTCTCAGTCAGCCATAACGACTGGGTGGCTATGCAGACCAGGCCGGCTTCCCCAGAAGGAGCCCCCGAGATAAGTCTTCGAGAGCTAGTGCGCCAAGCGCTTCGCATGCGGCCCTCAAGGTTGGTTATTGGTGAGGTCAGAGGTCCCGAAGCGCTTGACATGCTGGTGGCCTTGAATTCGGGAATCCCAGGGCTTTGCACGATTCACGCTTCAAGCGCTAAAGCTGCGATTAGAAAGCTTCTAACCCTTCCGCTATTGGCAGGCGAGAACATCACCGATGCCTTTTTGAGACCAACTATCGCCTCTGCTTTTGATTTAGCAGTTTTTTGCAAACGCGAGGCCGATGGCTCAAGAAAAGTGACCGAGATTATTGAGGTGACAAGTGAAGTTCTGGACTGAGTTAGTTGAATCCGCAGGTCTTTTTCGGCAGCGAAAAGAGCTAGCGCTTGTGGTGCTAGCTCTGCCTTTGCTAGTCGGTTTAGTTCTACTTTTGATGACTGGCGTGCCAGGGCTTGGGATTTGCTTGGCGTTCTTAGCACTGGGGGCCGAAGTGGAGATTTTGCGCCTCAGAGCCAATTCGCGAAGAGCAGGCTTGGATAAAGTCTGGCCTGCGGTATTTGATTCTTTTCAAAATGCTGCTGCGGCTAGCATTGGCCTCGAGGAACAGCTCGAGTATTTATCTCAAAAAGGGCCATTGATCCTTAGGCGATATTTTCAAGAGTTCGCAGTGCTTTTGGATAAAGGAGTATCTCTAGATTTGGCTAGTACTCATTTTCGATCTCGGGTCGGGCATCGTCAGGCCGATTACCTAACCCTCATGCTCGAGCTGTCAAGCGAATGGGGCGGCCGCTCTATGGCGAGCAACTGGGAACGGGCAGCCAATGAAATTAGATCTGAGCAAGCGGTTTTAGGTCAGGTGCTAGCCAAGCAAGGCTGGGTATCTGGAAGCGCCAAAGTAGCTCTTCTGGCACCCTGGCTGATTGCTTTGGTCTTGATTCAGGTGCCTCAGAATAAGGTCGCCTTTGCCTCGGAGCTTGG
>JBDNID010000129.1:0-1398 GCA_041688475.1 Aquiluna sp. | reverse complement strand
TCTTTTTGGATTGGGCGGCCAAATTGGTGGTTAGCGAAAAGTCAGCACGTTTCCAAATTGCCTTAATTCCTAAGTAAATAATCAGCCCGGCGCCAATGAGGCGAATAACAAAAAACAGCACGTCAGATTGCTGAATTATTGCCCCAAGACCTAAGGCCACCAGCAGAATCTGCACTCCAACCCCAAGAGCATTTCCTAATACGCTCAACAGCGCCGGTCTAGTGCCCAATATCAAAGCGCGCCCAACCGCAAATAGCACCCCTGGCCCAGGAACCAAGATGATGACCAACGCTAAAAGCGTGAAGGTGATGAGGTTAGTTGTTGAGGGCACGACAAGACTTTACTGCAGATACCCGAGGGTCCATGGGTGAAATTGATTTACTCGCATCGCCAAACCAATAGAGCAGCTCAGAGATGGTGCGCTGAGAGAATGTAAGCGCGTAAGCCCGACCCAAAGGAGTGCCCAATTCCAAACACACAAGAAGATCTAAAGATAATCGCAATCGATGTTGGTGGCACCGAGATCAAAGCTGCCATTTTTACGGGTCGAAAATACGGCGAGATATTCAGGGTCAAGACGCTTCGGGAGCAGGGTTCTGCGGGAATCACAGATCGAGTTATGAGTCTTGTTGCCAAGCTGGTAAGGCTGGAGCCGGACGCCAAGGCAATTGGAATCGCCCTAGCCGGCCAGATCAATGAGGAAACCGGGGTGGCAGAGGCCTCCGAGAACCTTTACTGGGACAAGGTTCCGTTTCGATACATGATTCAAGCGGCAACGGGTCTTCCGGTTGGTCTCGGCCACGACGTTCGAGCTGGAGGTCTTGCTGAGCAAACTCTGGGTGGTCTAAAAGGCTTTGAGGACGGGCTGTTTTTGGCCATTGGCACAGGGATTGGCGGCGCGATGTTGATACAGGGCAAGCTCAACAGTCATAAATTCGGGGGTGAGATTGGCCACCTGAATGTTGGCTCGGACAGACCCTGCGCTTGCGGCTCTTCTGGATGCCTAGAGACGATAGCCACTGGCCCCTCAATCGCTCGAAGATATTTTGAGAAATCGGGAATCTCGGTGGCTGGTGCTTTGGAAGTGTTTCAGCGCTCCGAATTAGGAGACCCTTCGGCGCTTGAGGTTTGGAGCGAAGCGGCTAGTTCATTGAGTCTTGCTCTAACTTCCTATATCTCAGTTTTAGCTCCGGAAGTAATAGTGATCGGCGGGGGAGTTTCAAAATCGGGTGAGGGCTTATTGGGGCCACTGCGTGCAAATCTTGAAAGCCAGCTGGTCTGGCAGAGAATGCCCTTGATAAGAACCTCTTCTTTGGGCGACCTTGCCACCTGCATCGGAGCTTCAATTCTCGCCCGGAACGCCTACTCAGCGGCTATGGGTTAGTTTTCTTGGGGCGC
>JBDNID010000019.1:0-8667 GCA_041688475.1 Aquiluna sp. | reverse complement strand
TCATGCGGGTTCGAAGAATTTCGAGTGGTAGGAGCATGGTGGTGAAAACTACGATGATTATCACCGTGGCCTCTAGGTGGTTTTTCACCAGTGGGAACTGCCCCAACCAATAGCCGGCAACCATGAATATCCCGACCCAAATCGTCGAACCCAGGGCATTGAGCTTGGTAAAGCGCTTAGAGTCCATTTTTGAAATTCCGGCCAACATCGGAATCAGGGCTCTAAGAATCGGCAGGAATCTTGCCATCACGACAGCCCTGGCGCCGTATTTTTCAAAGAACTCGTGGGTTTTATCCAGCACCCTTTGGTTCAGCAAAAACTTACTATTTCGCTCGAATAATGGCGGGCCAATTTTGTAGCCAATCCAGTACCCGAGCTGGCTCCCAAAAAAGGCCGCCATCCAGATCAAAATGAACCCAATCCAGTCCGGCAACCAGCTTTCGCTGGTAGCCAAGGCTAAACCGGTAAGGAATAACAAGGAATCACCCGGCAAAAAAGAAGTGAGGATAAATGCAGTTTCTAAAAATATTATGGCCGCGACGGCGATGGCCACCCAGTCGCCAAAAGAGTTAATGATGTCTTGTGCATCGAGCCAGTTCAATCAAATCCGCCTAAATTTATTGCCGCTACCACCCAGGCGGGAATACCCCAAAAGTGTACGTCAAAAGCACGACAGTTTTCAGTGTGAAAGCTGTGAAGCCCTGGCTATTTTTCTTTAGCATCGATCTGAGAGATTAACGCCTCTACTAACTCTTTAATTTCGTTGCGAATTGGCCTGACAGAATCCACCCCTTGGCCGGCCGGGTCTTCCAGCTGCCAATCCAAATAAACCTTGCCGGGGTAAAACGGGCAGGCATCTCCGCAGCCCATAGTGATCACATAATCGGAGTCTTTGACGTCTTGATCGGTGAGCACCCTGGGTGTATTTTTTGAGATGTCGATTCCCTCTTCAGCCATGGCCTCGACTACCGCAGTGTTGACAGAATCGGCCGGGGCGGTGCCGCTGGAGCGCACCTCAATACGATCACCGGCCAAATTGCTCAAATAGGCCGCAGCCATTTGGCTACGACCCGCGTTGTGAACACAGACAAACATTACCGAGGCGATCATTTTTGCTCCTTAGTTGTTGGGTAGAAGAACAGAAAGGCTGCCAGGGCCAAAAGCGCACCGAGAATCTGAAAAACGACAAAGCCCGGCACTGAATCCCAGTGAATGCCAGAAATGGCATCGGTAAACCCGCGACCAAGAGTCACTGCCGGGTTGGCGAATGAGGTAGAGGATGTGAATAGGTGCCCGGCCAAGACCCACGCACCCACCACCGGCGCAATTATGGAGACTCTGTGGATTTGAATCAAAACCAAAATTGCAAAAACTAAACCGAAGCTAGCCACCAGTTCGCCAATCAGCTGGCCGCTGCCAGCTCTAACCAGACTGCTTTTGCCAACCCAGGCCTGCCCGAACATTGAATTCGCAATAACGGCTCCTATAAAACCACCTAATAACTGACAAACGACATACCAAAAGGCATCTTTAGCCGAGATTGCTTTTTGAATTAGCAGAACCATCGTCACGACAGGATTCAGCTGAGCACCGGAGATTCCGATCAGAGTCGTGATCAGTACGAACAGAACCGAACCAACTGCAAGCGACGCCATAAAAAGACTAAGCGCTGGATCCGCCCCTAATTCGGCAGCCATAAAACCGGCACCGATCACCGTGGCGACCAAAATCGCGACTCCCAATAACTCCGCAAGGTATCTGCGCATTGGACTAATTAGCACTTGATTTCCTGACTAAATGACTTAGGCTTATCTTGAGCTTATAGATGATTGTCTATCTAAGAAAGTGAACATAAAGTGAATAACCTCAAGCTGGAACTGCTCGAATGCGCTCCCGGCGCGGAATCCTCAATGATGGCAAGAAACAAAGCCGAGGAATTCTCGGAACTGCTAAAAGCGGTAGCCGACCCGACCAGGCTGCAGATATTGGCGATGATTGCCAAATCTGACCAAAAAGAGGCCTGCGTCTGCAATCTGACCGGACCATTGAGACTCAGCCAGCCCACCATCAGCCACCACCTCAAAAAACTCTCCGAGGTTGGCATCATCGACCGCGAGCGCCGCGGCACCTGGGTCTGGTATTCGCTAAATACCGAGCGCTGGGGCCAGATTGCGAAGCTATTTTCATGAGGATCACCAAAACCCCGCCGCGAAACCATGACCCCCGGTCAAGATTTCGCAGTGTTCAATGAAAGTTTTCAAAAGATAAGCCCAATCTCTGTTCGGGCGAACCCTTCAATTACGACCCCAAAGGAAAATAAAAATGAGCAAAATTGAAATCAGCATCGAGGGTATGACATGTGGTCACTGCTCCAAAAGTGTCACCCAGGAACTAGAAGCCATCTCGGGTGTGAGCCAAGTAAAAGTTGACCACGATACGGGCAAGGCTGTGCTTGAATCGGATAACGTCTCAAACGATCAGCTTTCAGAAGCGGTAGCCGAAGCCGGCTACACCGCCAAGAGTTTCGCAACCCTCAGTGCCTAATGCTCCCTTAGAACTCGAAATTGAGGGCATGACCTGCACGGCCTGCGCAAGAAGGGTCGAAAAGAACCTCAATAAGGTCGAGGGAGTTAGCGCCTACGTCGACTTTGCAACCGAGAAGGCACACCTTAGCTTTAGCTCTGCGGTGGATATCGACATCTTAAAAAAGGCGGTCTCTGAAGCCGGATACACGGTAGGCGCTGGCAAGCCAGAGCTTGCCAAGCTGAAGCCCAGACTCCTGGTTGGCTCGATCCTGAGCATTTTTGCCATGGCCTTCGCGATGATTCCCGCTTTTTTCTTTGATGGATCAATTTGGCTGGTCGCGGCTTTGGCCACCCCGGTTTATTTTTACGTGGCTTTTCCTTTTCACCAAGCCGCTATCAAGAACGCCAGACACTTTGACTCAACGATGGACACCCTGGTCTCGCTTGGATCAACGGCGGCATACTTCTATAGCGTGTTTTTGCTCTTCGACCACGGCATGCATTCTTATTTTGAGGTAGCAGCAGTTGTGCCGACAGTGGTTCTGATCGGAAGATACATCGAGGTGCGGGCTAGAAGAAGTGCCACCGACTCGGTGCGAGCGCTCCTGAGCGCTCTGCCCGAAACCGCGACCGTTGAAAGAGAGGGAGTTCGGCAAGAAATAGCCAGCCACCTAATTAGATCGGGTGATGTGGCATTTGTCGCATCGGGGGAAAGAATCCCGGCCGATGGTATTTTGCTCTCCAATCACGCCTCGGTTGATAACTCCACCCTTACCGGTGAGTCACTGCCGAGTGAGCTTGAAAAAGGTGCGGTGCTAAGTGCCGGAGCAACCTCGCTCTCTGGCGAAATCAAGCTCGAGGTGACCGCCTCTGCGGCAACCTCAAGACTCTCGAGAATTGCGGATTTGGTTCGCGAGGCAACGGCTCAAAAGACCAAACTCAGCTCACTCACCGACCAGATCTCCTCTGTGTTCGTGCCGATTGTGATTCTGATTGCCATTGGCACGTTTCTGATTTGGAACTTTGTGTTGGCCGATGGTGTTACGGGCTTCGAGGCTGCAATTGCGGTTTTGGTGATCGCCTGCCCTTGCGCCCTAGGCATTGCAGTGCCGATGAGCTTGGTGGTGGCAACCTCGGTTGGCACCAAGCGCTCGGTGGTCATTCGTAACCCCGATTCATTGCGGCTATTGGCCAAAGTCAAGCGAGTAGTTTTTGATAAGACCGGAACCCTTACCGATGGCGAGCTAAGGGTCGTGAACTCGATTGGCCTTGGCGGGGTTGGCGCCGCAACAATGCTGGCTTATGCCGCGGCCATCGAAGCCGGCTCCAAGCACCCGGTGGCAAAAGCAATAGCAAAACTTTCAAGTGCCAAGACTGCCACCGATATCAAAGAGGTGCCGGGCAAGGGAATGGTCGGTCTAGTCGACTCTTTAGAAGTCTCTGTGGAAAAACCGGGCAACTATCAAAATCAAGCCGAGCTCGAAGAAGCGATGGCCAAGGCCGGTCCCAACACCCTTGTGGTTGTGGCTTGGGAGGGCCTCGCTCACGGGCTAATCGAACTCAGTGACCAGCTTCGACCAAATGCCAAAGCGGCCGTAGCGGCACTCTCCAAAGCCGGCATTCGTTCGATGCTCTTATCGGGAGATAACCCCAAACGAGTGGAATACATCGCAGGCGAACTAGGCGTAGAAGAATTTGAGGGGCACATCACTCCCGAGGGCAAGCTCGAATATTTACAGAATTCTTCAGTTCCGACAGCCATGGTGGGCGATGGCATCAATGACGTGGCGGCACTGAGCGCAGCGAGTGTTGGCATCGCCATGGGATCGGGTGCCCACGCGGCGCAAGCCGCCAGCGCTATCACCATATTGGATGATGACCCAAGAGCAATCCCGTTCGCTTTACGCCTGGCAAAGCGAACCTATGTCAACATCATTCAAAACCTGGTGTGGGCCTTCGGGTACAACATCCTGCTGATTCCGGTCGCAGCACTTGGGCTCCTAAACCCCATGCTCGCAGGTCTAGCAATGGCCTTCTCGAGTGTTTCGGTGGTTGCCAATTCGCTTCGTCTCAGATGGCGAGATTGATTCGGCTTTTGGCCCTTACTAAAAAGCCATCCAGAACATATTGCGACCCATCATCTCGGCAGCTGAAACCCAGTGCCCTAAGGGCTTAGGTCGATGACAAAATCAAACCCAGATTCAATAAATGCCTGTTCTGAGGTCAGGAATTTTAGATTATTGGATATCGCTTGAGCCAGCAGCATGTTGTCGAAAGGGTCACTTGTTGCCAGCTGAACAAAATGGTCAAGGACGGAACTCGTGAATGAGACTTTCTGAACCCCGAGAGTTCGGAGAAGCTTGGGTTTAAGCCCGGTTTGAAAACCCGGCATTTTTCGAGATTTTAGATTGAGCTCGGCGAGGCTCAACGGCGAATAGTAGAGCTCGCTCTCATCCAGCGATTTGCGAGTTCGCCTGCCCAGTTTTTGAGAATTTGTAGCGTAAAAAATCAGAGCGTTGGAATCAAGTAGCAGGCTTGGCATTCGCAGCCTGGTTCCAGATCTCTACCAGCTCAGGATCCGGTGTCTCAAGTGCATCAATCCAGTCCTGATTGCTTGAATCGAAGTCTTGCAGAATCCGAATATCAAGCGGCTCGAACTCGCCAAGTTTCGGCCTTGGTTTTGCTTTGACTAGGGTGAGCTCAAAGCCGGGCTTACCCGCTCTTGCAATTGTTACTCTTGCGCCAGACTCGGCTAGCTTCACGAGCTTCGACAAATTCGTCTTGGCCTCATGCATGTTGTAGACGTGACTCATACTTTCGCTATTGCCTAGCTAATGCTAGCTAAGCAATAGACAAAATCAATCTGTGGCTAACCAAAGCATTCAGTCATTCAATTACCTAGGCTACTTCGGTGAATCGAATTCTTTTTCTCCACGGCTATACCAATAAAAGGCCCGTCGGGCACTGGATGCGATTTAGCGCAGCGGAACTTAGAAACCAGGGCAATCAGGTCTGGTATCCGCAGTTTCCCAACCCGGACTCTCCCGACAGCGTCGATTGGCAAGCGCTTCTGAATCAGGAAGCGGCCATGATGGACGAGGTTGAAAGCGGCGAGAAAATTGTTATAGCCCACTCACTTGGCACCGTGAACTGGCTGATAGGCGCCCTCACAGACCAGTTTCTAGAGCCCTTCGATCGAGTGTTGTTGGTGGCAATTCCAGACCCATCAATCACCTCTCAAGCCCCAGGCATAAAAGGCGAAGCGCTCGATTATCGGCACCCAAATCTTTTGGCTCAGATACACAAATGGGCTAAATCAATCACGGTATTAGCCAGCGATAAAGATCGCTGGCAACCAAATGGTCCCGAGTTCTACGACTCACTCGGGCTTGAGACATTTATTTTCCCAGGTGCTGGCCATTTTTCAACCGATGAGGGGTTCGGGGTTTATCAGGGAATTGCGAAATGGGTAAAGACGGCTAATCCTAAGGATTTACTAAGTCAGTAGTTGGAGCTATTTTCTTCAGCCGAGCCTTCCTTATGAAATACAACCACAGCAGCAACCCGGTTGCCCCAAGGCCCATACTCATAGTGGTGATGATGGCCAATATTGGATCCCGCACCACCAAAAGCGTAAGAAGCAGCGGACTTGCCGCACCGACAATCTTCGAGAGCATCATGATGTAGCCCTGGCGTTGACCAAAGTCTTCTGGACCAAAAAACAAAAGTGGCAGGGTTCCGCGAATAAAGGGGTCGAGCCCAACCGCAATGCCGTGCAGAATGACAAAAGGCACCAGCGCATCCACGCCGAAAAGCAAAATCAAAACCACACCGACCGGGTGAGCCAAAAAAGCCACCGCGGCGACCCGCATAGGTGACATGACCTTGCCCAACACCACAATCAGCACTCGGGCCAAAACTTGAGATGGCCCCAAAATAGCCGCGGCGAATAACGCCACTTGTGCTGAAGCCCCGAGCTCCCCCAAAAGATAGGGCAACGTGGTGTTTACCGAAGCGACCATAAAGCCCTCTAGGGCAAACATCACAGCAAAAACCACAATCAATAAATCGAAACGAACGCGGCCTTTGGCCGCCCTAGCCCTTGGCCTTTGGGCAACCGACTTAGTCCGAGGTTCCGATTTTGGAATCGTCATGTTCAGTGGCAAGCCGATTATTAAGTGCGCTACAGCCCAAATTAGCACCGCGCTTTGCCAGCCGAAGGTATCACTCACAAAGGCGTTTAGCGGCCAGGATATTGTTGAAGAGAACCCAACAAACACGGTAATTCCTGCGATTATCTTGTTGGCGTCATTGCCAAAAAAGTTCACCGCGGTTGCGAAAGCGGCGTCATAGTTACCCATTGCGGCGCCAACACCGATTAGTAGCCAGGCAATAAATAGCATTTGCACGCTGGTGCTGAGAGCCAAGACCAAAAGGCCAGCAATAAAGAATAGATTCCCAAAGGGCAATACCTTTCGCCCACCAAGAAGATCGATCCACTTACCTACCACCGGGCCCAAAAACGCCGAGACCAAAAGTGCAAAGGTGAAAGCCCAGAAGAATATCTCGGTGCCGATGCCCAGGGATTTAGATATGGGCACTGCAAGAATCGCTGGAAGATAAAAACCCGAGCTCCAGCCAATAAATTGTGAGATGCCCAACCGAATCGTCAAGCGAGTGCTTTGCTGCAATCAGCACTTCCGATCTTGACTGAGGCCTCGCTAATTGTATTGCCGTTCTGTCGGATTCCAGGCTCACCAAATTAAAGCTCCTTGAAACCCAATTGCTCTAGTACTGTTTGGCAGGAGACGCTCGCGAGGCGTTTCATTTCTGTTTCACAGAAGCAAGTTGCTAAAAATAGTTTTACAAGAATTACAGGTAGGAGAGCAGTGCAGCTCGAAGAAAAAACCGCGATCATCACCGGAGCAAGCTCTGGATTGGGCCTGGCCTCAGCCCATGCCCTTGCCCAAAAGGGAATGAACCTTTATCTAATTGCCAGAGGCGAAGAGCGCCTCCTCAAAGCGGCAGAAGACCTGCGCCAACAATACCCAGATGTTCAGATTCACGAACGAGTGCTGGATATTTCAAATCTTGATCTTGTGCGCAGCTTTGCCTCAGAAATCACCGAGCCGGTAGAGGTGTTGATGAATAATGCGGGCCTTATGGGGCCGGATTTCTCACTCTCTATAGAGGGCATCGAGTCTCAAATGGCGACCAATCACATTGGCCATTTTTTACTGACTTCGCTGCTTTGGAAAAACTTAGAAAAAGGCGATGCCCCAAAGGTGATTTCCCTGAGTTCGATTGTGCATCGAAGGGGCAACCTAAAATCCGCCAGCATCGCAGAGATTAGAGGCAGTGATCCTGGTAAATACGATCGCTGGCAGCGTTACGCCGACACCAAGTTAGCCTGCCTTTATTTTGCGCGCGAACTAGATATCCGAACCCGACTCAGGGGTTCAAAGGTTAGGTCGATTGCCGCACACCCGGGCTGGGCGCTAACCGGCTTGCAAGGGGGCAACCCAACCCCTTGGGACCGCTTTGCGCAAAGCGCCCAACAGGGTGCTCAGTCTCAGATCAAGGCCGTGCTAAACCAAGACATTTCAGGTGGCGATTTTATTGGCCCCAAATGGGAAATCTGGGGAGAGCCAAAGATCATTCGGGGCAGTTCGAGATCAAAAAAGCTCGACACGATGCAGCAACTGTGGCTAACCAGCGAAGAGCTGACCGCCACCAAATTCCTACCTCTAGACTCATAGAGTATTTCTTCTAGGAGTAAAGTTGTCCAATTTTGAACCAGAGGCTTTAGTCGGCTCGCGCATAACGAATCAGAGCCTCAAACGCTGGCTTTATTCTTTGCCGGGCGTTGACAAAGTCGGACTCGAGGCTCGTGCCTCAAGCCTTGCCACAAGATCAATCAAAACCACCTCCAAAGCTTGGGCGCTAGACATGGCAATCAAGATGATGGATCTGACCACCCTTGAAGGCAGCGACACCCCACAAAGAGTTAAATCGCTCGTTCTCAAGGCACTAACCCCCGATCCAACCGATTTATCCTGCCCATCTCCGGCCGCGATTTGCGTCTATGGAGACATGGTTGCTCATGTGAAAAAGGCGCTGGGCAATTCAAAGATTCAAGTCG
>JBDNID010000128.1:0-13567 GCA_041688475.1 Aquiluna sp. | reverse complement strand
CGAAGACACCCCAGCCTCCAAAAAGCTAGTCGCGGGCGACTTTGTAGTTAGTGCTCAAGGATTAGCCATTTCGACTTTTGAGGAGCTGAAGGAGGCCATCCAAGCCACTGGTGGTTCGGAGTTGGTTATTGGCGTTGTGCGTGATGAGATCGAGCAGGAGATTGCAATTACCCCGGCAAAACAGGGCGATTCTTTTGTAATTGGGGCCATGCTTGGCTACACATACAAGTTCCCAGCCACAATTTTATTGCAACTGGGAGATGTTGGCGGTCCATCGGGTGGCCTGATGTTCACCCTTGGCATTTTGGATTCTTTTACCCCCGACTCGCTCGCTGGAAATAACCACGTAGCTGGCACCGGCACAATTTCCTCGGAGGGCCAAGTTGGTCCGATCGGGGGCATTAGGCTTAAAGTAATAGCTGCCCGGGACGCTGGAGCGACAGTATTCTTGGCCCCTAGCGAAAACTGCCAAGAGCTCATTGGAAACGTGCCGACTGGCTTGAGCGTAGCTGTCGTGAGAGACTTGAAAGAAGCACTAAAGGTTTTGGACCAGGTTGCAGCCGGTACGAGCCTCCCCGAACTCAAATGCAGTAACTAGGAGAAGACAGTGACCCAGACCACACCGAGTCCCAAGCGAAGAGTCTCACCGCTTTCGATTGCAATTGGAATCTTGGCCGCAATTGTCTTTGCGCTGGTAAGCGCAGCAGGCATCTACACCGATTGGCTTTGGTTCGACCAGCTCGGATATGTAGGGGTATTCTTCACCCAAATCTGGGCTCAAGTCATCGTGTTCCTGATCGGCTTTGTGATCATGACCGCACTGGTAGCCCTCGGCCTAATGTTGGCCTGGCGAACTAGACCTATTTACATAAAAATGCCATCCGAGTCACCCTTTGCGGTCTACGCGCAAATGATTGAGGGAATTCGGAAGCTCTTCATGTTTGGTGTTCCTGCGGTAATCGGTGTATTTGGTGGTTTTTTGGCTGCCGGACAGTGGCAAACCGTGGCCCTTTGGCTTAATGGCACCGAGTTTGGTTATAACGATGCTCAATTCGGCTTAGACGTTGGCTTCTTTGTTTTTGACCTTCCATTTTTAACTTTTGCTATCGGCTTTGTTTCGGGCGCTGTTTTCTTGGCAGCGTTGATCAACGTCGCGATTCACCTGCTTTACGGTGGAATACGCTTCACCGGTCGAGAAGTCAAATTCACCAAGCCCGCTCGAGTACAGATTTCTATTTTGGTGGCAATTTATTTGGCCATTCAGGGTCTTAGCGTTTGGTTAGATCAGTACGGAACCGTAACTTCCACAGGGAACTTATTCACTGGTGCGAACTACACCGACGTCAATGCTGTTATCCCGGGGCTGCAGATTCTTGCATTAATTTTGGTCGCAGTGGCCGTGACTTTTGTTGTCACCGCCTTCTTAGGCCGCTGGCGGCTGGCGATTGTCTCGACCTCGGTAATGGTTGCTTCATCAATTGTCTTGGGTGGACTATTTCCTTGGATCGTTCAAACCTTCCAGGTGGTTCCAAATGAGCGAGCCCTCGAGAGTGAATTCTTACAACGCAATATTGATTCGACAAGGCTGGCTTACGGCCTAAGCGATGTTCAGGTTGTGAATTACGATGCCACCATCGTGGCTGAGCCCGGCGCTCTTCGAAAGGATGCAAAAACCACGGCGTCCATCCGAATTATCGACCCAGCCTTAGTGAGCGATGCCTTCAGGCAGCTCGAGCAGTACCGTCAGTATTACAGCTTCCCAAACCGCCTTCACGTGGGTCGTTATGAAATAGATGGCGAAGTTCAAGACACCGTTATTGCGGTTCGCGAGCTAAATCAGGCAGGTCTCGGTGCGTCGCAGTCCTGGATTAACTCCACAATCGTTTACACACACGGCTTTGGAATTGTCGCAGCCTACGGAAATAAGCGTGACACCGACGGTAAGCCGCTATTTTTCCAGTCTGGTATTCCCTCGGTTGGGTCGCTTGGAGAATTTGAACCAAGGGTTTATTTCGGAGCAAACTCTCCGCTTTACTCAATAGTCGGCGCACCGGAAGGTGCTGAGAATCTTGAGTTCGACTTCCCAGCTGGAGAGGGCGATTCGAACGAGACCTACACCACATTCGCAGGCTCGGGAGGCCCAAATATTGGGGGCATAGCTTCCAGATTTGCCTACGCGCTTCGATTCCAAAGCGAGCAAATCCTGCTCTCTGATGCCATTAATTCTGAGTCTCAAATTCTTTATAATCGAGACCCGGCAACTCGAGTTCGAGAGGTAGCTCCATGGCTACAGCTAGACTCTGAGGTTTATCCGGCTGTGGTTGATGGGCGCATTAAGTGGATTATCGATGGCTACACCACAGCCAACAACTTCCCTTATTCAAATATCGAGAACTTCAACCTGGCCATCTTGGACTCTGCTTCGGATACTTTCGGCGGTTCTGGAAACAACATTAACTACGTCAGAAACTCGGTTAAGGCCACGGTAGATGCCTATGACGGTTCTATTAATCTTTACGCCTGGGATGAAGAAGACCCCATTCTTGAAGCTTGGATGAACGTCTTCCCAGACACGGTCAAGCCTCGCTCCGAAATGTCGGGTGATTTGATGGCGCACGTTCGCTACCCCTCTGATCTATTCAAGGCTCAGCGTTCAATCCTCGGTCGTTACCACGTTACCGACGCGGGTTCTTTCTACTCGCAGCAGGACGCTTGGATGACTCCTAACGATCCAGTTGAAGGAACTGGCTTGGGAGACTTGCAGCCACCTTATTACTTAACTCTTCAGGCACCTGGTGATACCGAAAGTGCATTCTCCATCTATTCGACCTTCATTCCGCAATCTGAAGGTGCGATAGCAAGAAACGTCCTCACTGGGTATCTGATCGCTAATGCGGATGCTGGAAAGGTGTCCGGAACTGTAAATGAGAACTACGGCAAGCTGACCCTGCTAAACCTTCCTCGAGAGACGATTGTCCCGGGTCCAGGTCAAGTGCAGAACCAGTTCAACTCCGACACTGAAGTGTCTTCTCTATTGAACCTATTGCGCCAGGGGTCCACTAGAGTCCTGAACGGAAACTTGTTGACGGTCCCTGTGGGTGGAGGTTTGCTATATGTTCAGCCTGTCTATGTTGAGTCAACCGGTGAGACTAGCTACCCGCTGCTGCAGAAGATTCTGGTGGCCTTTGGTGACCAAATTGCCTTCGAGGACACTCTAGATGAAGCATTAGATGTGCTTTTCGGAGGTGACTCGGGAGCTGATGCTTCAGATGGCGATGCAGATTCAGGAGACGGTGGAACTGCCGCTCCGGATAACGCAGACAGTGCCGCGGGCGGTTCCACTGACAACCCTGCACTTAATACCGCTTTGGAGCAAGCTCGAGTAGCCCTGCTGGCCAAGCAGGCAGCGCTCGCAGCCGGAGATTGGACAGCGTTTGGCGAAGCTGATCAGCGCCTAGCTAAGGCGATTGAGGATGCTATCGCAGCGTTGAAATAATCTTCGATCTTCTGCTACTATTAGAGCTTCGCCGCGGGGTGGAGCAGTTCGGTAGCTCGCTGGGCTCATAACCCAGAGGTCGTAGGTTCAAATCCTGCCCCCGCAACCAGATGTCAAGCCCCTCGAGAGTGATCTCGGGGGGCTTTTCTGTGGATAACCTTTTTCATGATTTGCGATTTCTCAGTAGCTTTTCTGCATGAGACTGATTCTGTTTTTATCGCTTGTTTTCCTGACCGGGTGCAGCGCTCCCGGGGCTAATTTGCATGATGCCCTTTCGGGCTACGCACAATCCGCGGAGAGCGGTTACGGCTTCGATCAATACCTGGTTGGAGAGGCCCTCGATTCAGCCATTCAGACTCAGGAAATGCTAGATGAATTGGGCTTGGTTTCGATGGGCCAAGCCGAATTCAAGGAGCTTGAGTTAGTTGGCAAAACTTCTGCTATGGCTTGTATGGATTTGAGTGCATTAACGGTTGTCAACTCTTTCGGCTTGCCTGCCGACCTGCCACCAAGAGCTAATCAGTTGGCAGTCTTGATTCAATTCCAGGACATTAACAATCAGCTCTTTATAAGCAGCCTCGAAGTCGGAGAGGCGAAATGCTAGTCGAGTTGGCCATGCTGGCGGCGGCAGCCTCTTGCGACATAAATAAGGCAGCTATGGGGCTGTGTGGAGGGTGCCCCGATGGGAGTGCGGCCTATGCGATTTGCGCAACAGAAGCTGGAGGGGGGACTGGTTCATCGAATCTCCCAGGAAGCTCTAATGCCGGACCAAAAAAGCCCACTCCCATGAAGCTTTGCAATTACTACGTAAACGGTTCAATTGATCGACCAACTCTTGGAATTATTAGCGCTTGGGTGCCGGTTGGTTCTCGGCTTTGCATTGGCGATGAAGTCGTCGAATATACCCCTGGACCCTCTTGGCAGGAGCGCATCGACACTGAGATTTCGGATCGGTTCGCGGCCAGCAGTAATCTGCCTGTGGCTTGGTGGGAGCCGGGTGATGAGACCGAGTATGAAGAGTTAGTTCGGTTTTATGTGGATCCTAGAAATAAGTCGGTTCCGGGGGCCTTACTCGGGGAAGCGGCAACCATTCGCTTCACTGCAACCAGCATCGCCTGGAACTTTTCCGACGGCGGCCGCGGGTTCTCGGCCTCATACTCACGCGAGTTCAAGGAGGTTGGTAGCTATAAGGCTTTTGCTACCGTGCAGTATCGGGTGGATTACAAAATCGGCTTAGCCAACTGGTTACTCTCAGCTGCGACCAGGGAGCTAAAGTCCAATGTGCTGGATGTGCTGGTAGTGAAATATCCGAGGAGAACTCTTTTGGTGGGGTAACTTAGTGAAGTAGCCCAAGGTCAGGGGGAACACAGTTAAAGTCCATAATGTCCTCAGGATCACGGGTAATACTTTCTCTTCTACCACGAAAGGGTTTTCATGTCGCAGTGGAACAGATCTGGCGAGTCCCAATTCAATTTCAATACACCTTATGTTTCGCCGCTATTGGCTCGGCAAAAAAAACCCAAGCGTTCGGTCAGGCCGCTAGCGGTCGCTAGCCTTGCGCTGGTCTCGGCAATGGTCGGAGGTGTGGTCGCCTCAACCGCATTTACCCTTTCCTACCTATCCGTTGCGCAACCTGCCCCTGTTGTTGTGAACGATACCCAATCCGTTAACTGGGTCACTGGAGCCGCCGCCGCCGCTTCTCCCTCGGTTGTGACGCTTTCGGTAATCTCAAATTCGGGCTCCGGTTCGGGCTCTGGGGTAATCCTGACCGAGGATGGTTACATTCTCACAAATGCTCACGTAGTGACCCTAGGCGGTCAGACCGAGGACGCATTTATCACAGCAAGAATGTCCAACGGTGAAGTGTTAGCCGCCGAGCTTGTAGGTTTTGACTCCGTTTATGACATGGCCGTAGTGAAGGTGATGAGCAGTGGCCTAAAGCCAATAGTGTTCGCCGATTCACAAATGCTCAATGTTGGTCAGCCTGTAATTGCAATCGGAGCGCCACTTGGCCTCTCTGCTACGGTCACTCAGGGTATCGTCTCAGCACTAAACCGCACGATTCAGGTTGCCAGCTCCGCGGTGGCGGAAGACCCGGGGCTAGAGTTTTGGAACGGCACTGGATCTGCTCCTATTTCACTCCAGGTCATCCAAACCGACGCGGCCATAAACCCGGGAAACTCGGGCGGCGCATTAGTCAATGAAGCCGGGGAGCTAATCGGAATAAATGCTGCAATTGGGACAGCCGGTGATGGTGCATCCGGTTCGATAGGCGTGGGTTTCTCGATTCCATCCAATACCGCAAGTCGCATCGCTCAAGAAATTATCGCCACCGGCTTCGCCACTCACGGGCTCCTCGGGGCAATGGTCAGGGATGCGGCTCAGGCCAACTCTTCGTTCTCAACCGGTGCGCTTGTCGAAGGTGTGACCTCGGGCGGAGCCGCCGAAGCAGCAGGGATCAGAAGAGGTGACATCGTGATTAAATTCAACGGCCAGAGTGTTACTTCGGCTAGTGACCTGACCTCAATGGTTCGCGCTGAGGCCGCAGGCGAGGCTGTGGATGTTGAAGTTCTTCGCTCGGGAAACCCCAGAAGTTTTCAAGTGACCCTGGGTGATGCATCGGATCTAAACTAACAACATGTCAGATTCGAATTCATCCGGCTCCACTTTAGAAAAAGAGCAAGTCTCCACCAACTCGGGCGATCACGAGAAGTACTCGCACTATGTGAAGAAGAACAAAATCGTTGAGTCGGCAGTCATGGGAAATGCCGTTGTGGCATTGTGTGGCAAGATTTGGGTGCCTTCGGGCGATCCAGTAAAGTACCCGGTTTGCCCGGACTGCAAGGCGATTTACGAGGGGCTAAAGCCTGGCAAAGAAGACAAAGACTAAATAAACACCGTGGGTATAACAGGTTCCCCTTTGGAGAGCCTGAACCCGGTCGGCGGAAGTTCCGCAATCACCGTGGAGTGGTGAATCCTGGCCAGTAGGACTCCTTGAACCCCAGAGAAACTCTGCCGAATCTCGCCTTGAATTACGAATGGAACCTGAAGGGGCCGTCCCGTGGAAATCTTTTTACTTGAAACAACTTCGCTTTTTGCCAATTGGTTTTCCAATTCACGGTAGGCGTATTTCTTGCCACCCAAATTTGATTTGGACTTGGAGGTTTTGGCCACATCAACCCAGACATTGTTGTTTTTATGGGCCACGAGCTTATAAACAAATCCAGCAGTAGGGAATCCAGATCCGGTTACCAGGCTTGTGCCGACACCGTAGGCATCCACTGGTGCAGCCGCCAGCGCGGCAATAGTGAATTCATCCAAATCGCTGGTCACGGTAATTTTTGTATTCTCCGCTCCGAGTTCATCCAAGAGCTTTCGAACCGACTCCGCGCTAGAACCTAAATCTCCTGAGTCAATCCGCACGGCCCGTAGTTCTTTATTCGAGAGCTCAACCGCCTTGCGAACGGCAGTAGCTATGTCAAAGGTGTCCACCAGCAAAGTTGTTTGATTCCCCATCGAACTTAGCTGAGCTTCAAATGCTTCCGCCTCTGTGTCGTGCAGGAGGGTGAAAGAGTGAGCACTAGTGCCCATTGTCGGGATTCCAAAACTTCTTCCCGCCTCAAGATTGCTGGTGGCATCAAAGCCGATTATGTAGGCTGCCCTGGCTGCGGCAACCGCGGCTTGTTCGTGGGCTCGCCTGCCACCCATCTCGGAGATGGAGCGAGTCCCAGCGGCGTGCTTCATGCGAGCCGCCGCAGATGCCACGGCAGAGTCATAATTCAGGATCGATAAAAATAGGGTTTCCAGCACTACTGCTTCTGCAAAACTTGCCTCCACCGTTAAAACTGGAGAGTAGGCAAAATAGAGTTCTCCTTCTTGATAGCCGGAGATGCTGCCCTTGAATTCAAAATTAGTCAGCCACTTTAGAGTTGCTTCGTCAACCACTTGATTGGCTCTTAGAAACTCGATTTCCGACGCATCAAACTTGAAGTTTTTTAGAGCATCTAGCAATCTACCCGTGCCAGCAACTACCCCAAATCTTCTACCTGCAGGCAACTGCCTCGCAAACACCTCGAATACGCATTGCCTATCGGCCTTACCGGAGTGCAGCGCTGCCTGCACCATAGTGAGTTCATAGCGATCGGTTAGAAGAGCGGTAGACACGGCTAAAGCCTACCCAACTGCAAGGATTGAATTTGGGTTCGCACTCTAGACTTGGCCACGTGGATCAAAGGCCTATCGGAATATTTGACTCTGGAGTCGGTGGACTAACCGTAGCCAGAGCAATCATCGACCAGCTACCGCACGAATCCGTTATTTACGTGGGTGACACTCTCAATTCTCCATACGGCCCAAAACCCATCTCCGAAGTAAGGCGTTTGGCGCTTGAGGTCATGGATGAATTAGTTGCCAAGGGGGTGAAGCTTTTAGTAATTGCTTGCAACTCCGCCTCAGCTGCGGTGCTCCGCGATGCTAGAGAGCGCTATAGCGAAACTCTCGGGGTTCCTGTTATCGAGGTGATTCAGCCGGCCGTGCGCAGGGCAGTGGCATCAAGCAAAAATCGCAGGGTTGGGGTGATTGGCACAATTGCCACAGTGACCTCTGGGGCCTATGACGATGCTTTTGCGGCGGCCGTGGATTTTGAAATTACCTCTGCGGCTTGTCCTTCATTTGTTGATTTTGTGGAGCGCGGCATTACTTCGGGTCCCGAACTGCTGGCTGCCGTAAAAGATTACCTAGAGCCAATCAAAAGTGCCGGGGTAGATACTTTGGTCCTTGGCTGCACCCACTATCCACTTTTAAGCGCCGCCTTGCAGTATGTCATGGGGGAGTCTGTGAATCTAGTTTCCTCTGATGAAGAAACTGCTTCCGATGTTTTTAGGGTCTTGACCGAACACGACATAGCTGCAGACACCCTCAATATTCCCTCGTATGAATTTTTGGCAACGGGTGATGCCAAGGAGTTTGAGGCTCTGGCGAAAAGATTCTTAGGGCCCGAGGTCTCGGGTGTTAGGCAAATGAAACGAAAGAGCAAAAATGACTAGATCGGACGGCAGGCTGCCTGGGCAACTTAGGCCAATCACACTGGAGCGCAACTACACCATGCACGCGGAGGGCTCCGTATTGGTTAGCTTTGGAAACACCAAGGTGCTTTGCACTGCCTCTTTTACTCCCGGGGTTCCAAGGTTCAAAAAAGGTAGCGGTGAGGGCTGGGTAACTTCCGAGTACTCAATGCTTCCAAGAGCCACCAACACAAGAAATGACCGCGAGGCGGTCAAGGGCAAAATCGGCGGCCGAACCCATGAGATTTCAAGGTTGATTGGCCGTTCGCTTCGGACCATCATAGATGTGAAGCAGCTGGGCGAAAACACCATCGTGCTCGATTGCGACGTGATCCAGGCTGACGGTGGCACCAGAACCGCAGCCATAACCGGTGCGTTTGTTGCTTTGGCAGATGCTGTGGCGTGGGCGAAGACTCAAGGCTTTATTGCCAAATCAGCCAAGCCTCTGATCGACAGCGTTTCCGCAGTTTCGGTCGGCATCATCGACGGGGTGCCAATGACCGATTTGGCTTATGTCGAAGATGTTCGTGCGGAAACTGACATGAATGTCGTAATGACTGGCCGCGGCTTATTCGTCGAAGTGCAGGGTACCGCTGAAGCGGCACCCTTTGATAGAGACGAACTAAACGCCCTATTGGATCTGGCTAAAACCTCAACCGCTGAGCTAGCCAAGGCTCAGGTTTTGTCACTTGGCGACTCTCTGGAGCTTCGCTAAATGGAGCTGGTATTCGCAACGGGAAACAAGAACAAAGCTAAAGAAGCGCAGGAGATCCTCTTGGGCAAAATTCCAGGGCTGAATGTTCTGCCTTACTCTGGCCCGGAGCCGGTAGAAGACGGGGTTTCCTTTTTAGAAAACGCTTTGATCAAAGCCCGAGCCGCTCATGCGGCTACTGGTAAGCCGGCTTTTGCTGACGACTCTGGCATCGTCGTCGAGATTTTGGGTGGATCGCCCGGTATTTTTTCGGCGATTTGGTCCGGCACACGCGAGGATGAAACCAATTGCAATCTGCTTTTGGCGCAGCTAAAAGACATTGGCCCGGAACACCGAGCCGCTGCATTCGTCTGCACAATCGCCCTGGTAACCGAGGATTATGAGATTAGTTTCACTGGGGTCTGGTCGGGGTCGGTGGCGATGGAGTCGCTTGGCAAAAATGGCCACGGTTACGACCCGGTGTTTATTCCAGAGGGTTTTCAGTTGACCTCAGCTCAGCTGGAGCCAGAAATGAAGAACACTTTGTCTCACAGGTTTTTGGCTTTGACTCAGATGGCTGATTATCTAGCTAGGTGATTGTGCCCCCAGCAGGAATCGAACCTGCGCCCCCGCCTCCGGAGGGCGGTGCTCTATCCCCTGAGCTATGGGGGCTAGGGAGTTGCAAGCTTATCAGCGCTTATCTTTGACTAATAGCCTGGCGCTAGGCGCTAAATTTTTAGCCCCCAAAGCAAAACTGTGTCCGATTCCGGGTTGCCGGGTAGCCAAGTGAATAGTGTCACGCTTGCGAGCTCAAGAGATTTATTTACTCTTTCAGGGTCTATCACAGGACTGGCGAAAAACTTAACCGTATGACTCAGGCGCCAGGGTGGATTATCGGGCAGGTATGCTTGGTGTCATCCAATAAGCCCCTAGTGGGAAACCAAGTTACCCGGGAATTCAGATGACGCCAGAACAGCTATCCGCTTCGATTCTGGCTGCGCTTAGAACCTTGATGCTAAAGGGCCAGTTGCAATTAGTTGAGCTCCCCGATTTAGTCAATGTCGAGCGTCCGAAAAACCGACAGCACGGCGACTGGGCCACCAATGTGGCGATGCAGCTCTCGGGGAAGTTTGGATTAAAACCGCGCGAATTTGCTGAGCGGCTGCAGACCGAGCTGATAACCGCCGAGGGCGTTGAAAAAGTAGATGTCGCGGGTCCTGGGTTCATAAATGTTTTTGTCTCAGACGCCGCGGCCGGGGCCTTGGCCAAGGTGATTGTTGAAGCTGGCGAAACCTATGGCAGAGGAATTGAGCTTTTGGGTGTGAAGCTCAATCTTGAGTTTGTATCAGCGAACCCAACTGGCCCGATCCACCTTGGAGGAACACGTTGGGCAGCGGTTGGGGACTCGCTAGCCAGAGTTCTCGCTTTCGCAGGTGCCGAAGTGACGCGCGAATACTATTTCAATGACCACGGTGCTCAGATTGATCGATTTGCGAGATCGCTTTTGGCAAGCGCTCGGGGTTTTGAAGCTCCGGAAGACGGCTATTCAGGAGCCTACATCGGCGAGATAGCGCAGCGGGTTTTGGCTGAGACAGCCGAGGATATCTTGGCTCTAGATGATGGACCGGCCCAAGAGAAATTCAGGGTCGCAGGCGTAGATTTAATGTTCGGGCAAATTAGAGAATCGCTGCACCATTTTGGTGTTGATTTCGATGTCTTTTTTCACGAGAATTCGCTTTACGAGTCAAAAGCGGTTGAGGAGTCTTTGGCCAAGTTAACTGAACTTGGCCACACCTTTGAGGCCGAAGGGGCCGTTTGGCTTAGAAGCACAACTTTTGGCGATGATAGAGACCGCGTGGTTATTAAATCCGATGGTGACGCTGCTTATATTGCAGGAGACATCGCTTATTACCGAGATAAGCGCTCTCGTGGATTTGATCGCTGTATCTACATGCTTGGAGCGGATCACCACGGCTATGTTCCAAGAATGATGGCGCTTTGCTCAGCATTTGGCGACACCCCGGGTGTCAATATGGAAATTCTGATTGGCCAGTTGGTCTCTTTAGTGAAAGACGGCGAGCCGGTTCGCATGTCTAAGCGATCCGGAAACGTTGTGACCATGGAGGATCTGGTTGAAGCAGTTGGAGTGGATGCTGCAAGATACGCGCTGGCAAGATCCTCAATCAATTCGACTTTGGACATTGATGTCGAGCAGCTTTCAAAAAAGACAAATGACAATCCGGTGTTCTATGTCCAATATGCTCACGCCAGGACCAAGCAGGTCTCTAAAAATGCAGCAGCTCTCGGTGTTGACCTGAGCGAATTCGACCCGAGCTTGCTCTCGCATCCCTCCGAAGCCGAGCTGATTTCCAAACTAAGCGAGTTTCCGAGGCTGGTTGCGCAGGCTGCCGAGTTCCGTGAGCCACACCGAGTGGCAAGATTTATCGAAGAGGTGGCCGGAAGTTACCACCGTTTTTACGACAACTGCCGAGTCACACCGATGGGTGAAAACCCCGTTGAGTCGGTTCACCGCACCAGGTTGTGGCTAAATAATGCTGCCACCGTGGTTTTGGCTAATGGCCTTGAGCTTTTGGGCGTCAGCGCCCCTGAAAGGATGTAGTACATGAAGAATCCCCTAGCTCCAGATTGGCTCCAAGAGCCAAAAGATCTCAATATTCTCGATTCAAGAATTTGGCCAAGGACTGCAGTGCGCAATCCCCATGGTGAACTCACTTTGGGCGGAATCGCGGTCGGGGAGCTGGTCCGCAAGCACGGTTCGCCAATCTATGTAGTGGATCAAGAGGAGTTTGAGGCTCGTCTTTTGATGGTAAAGCGAGCCTTTAATGATGCGGCGTCAAAGATTGGCAGCACGAGCAAGATTTACTATGCCTCAAAATCGCTTTTGACAACCGATGTTGTGCGCTGGGTGGATGCAGCCGGTTTATCGATAGATGTTTCAACCGGTGGGGAGCTTGCTATCGCCTTGGCAGCAGGGATTCCTGGCGAGCGCATCGGTATGAACGGCAATAACAAGTCTCTGGTTGAAATTGGGCGGGCGATTTCGGCGGATGTCGGTGCGATTGTGATTGATTCAGAGCTCGAGATTGAACGCATCGCTTCTGTGGCCGGAGCCCAGGATAAGGTTCAAGCCGTCAGGCTCAGAGTTAATTCCGGTGTCCACGCCAACACTCACGAGTACTTGGCCACCGCTCGGGACGACCAAAAGTTTGGGATTGCGCTTTCAGATGTGCCAGATTTGGTGCAAAAAATTCGCTCCCACTCCCATCTAAAGTTCCTGGGGCTTCACAGTCATATTGGCTCGCAGATTTTTATTGTGGATGGCTTCGTGGCGGCTGCCGAGAGGCTTTTGGATGTCTACCCCCAGTTGCTAATTGATGGCGAGGTTCCAGAGCTCAACCTTGGGGGTGGTTTTGGCATTAGTTACCACAGGGCCGAACACCCAATGGGGCTTTCCGAGCTTGCATCGAGAATTGCGAGCGCAGTAGAGGCCAGGTGCCAAAAGCTCGGCATTTCGGTCCCCAAGCTTGCCTTTGAGCCAGGTCGAATAATCTCCGGACCCACCGGGGTTACGATTTATTCAGTGGGCACTATTAAGGACGTATTGGTTATGGATGCCGGTGCATCTGCGGTCAGAAAATATGTGAGTGTTGATGGTGGCATGAGCGACAACGCTCGCTCCGCACTATACGAGGCGGAGTATTCGGCAAGTATTGCCTCGAGAAAATCGGCCGCCACCGGAGCGCTTAGCCGGGTGGTGGGTAAGCACTGCGAATCCGGCGATATTGTCGTGAGAAATGATTACCTGCCCTCGGATTTAGCTGTTAATGACTTATTGGCGGTTCCTGCCACTGGTGCCTACTGCTTTTCGCTATCTTCTAACTACAACTTTGTTCCTAGACCCGCCGTGGTCGCAGTGAAAGCTGGAACCAGCCACCTATTGGTTCGTGCGGAAACTGAGCAAGACTTACTGAGCCGGGATGCCGGCTACCAACCCGAAAAGGCTTAGAGAATGCAAAGCGCGTACCGACCCATTCGCCTAGCCCTATTGGGGGCTGGTTCTGTCGGCTCTCAGGTTGCCAGGCTCTTACTAGTAAATGGGCCCGAGTTGGCGTCGCGGGTTGGGGCTCCTCTTGAGCTCTCCGGAATCGCCGTTCGAAATCTCGACGCGAAGCGCAATGCCGATTTGCCTTCAGAACTCCTTACCACTGACGCCGAATCTTTGATTCTGGGGTCGGATATAGTTATCGAGTTAATTGGCGGGATTGAGCCGGCCAAGTCACTGATTACCCTGGCTCT